>JANXLW010000474.1 GCA_025354965.1 Betaproteobacteria bacterium | reverse complement strand
GCACGCCGCGCGCATGTTCACCCACATTCTGCCCAACATCAGCCACGTGGTGCTGGTGCAACTGAGCCTGCATGTGGTCGGCTTCATCAAGGCAGAGGTGATTCTGTCGTTCCTGGGCTTGGGCGTTCCGATCGATATGGTCAGCTGGGGCACCATGCTGTCGGAGGCTCAGACCGAACTGGTGCAGGGCAAGTGGTGGCAGCTGCTGGCCGCGACCGTGTTCATGGCGACCTTCGTCACCGCCTTCGCCATGCTGACCGACGCCTTGCGCGACGCGCTCGACCCCAAATTACGCTAGCGCAGGAACACCAGCCATGAAACCACTAATCAGCGTCCAGGACCTTTGGGTGTCTTTTCACATGAGCAAGACCGAGACCGTCGACGCGGTCAAGGGCGTGAGTTTTGACATTCCACCCAATAGCACGGTGGCGCTGGTCGGTGAATCGGGCAGTGGCAAAACTGTCAGCGCCATGAGCATCGTGCGGCTGTTGCCGGAGAACTCTGTTCTGGGTGGAGGCAGCAAGATCCTGTACAACGGACGCGATTTGCTGAGCGCACCGATTGAAGACATGCGTGCCCTGCGCGGCAAGGACATCTCGGTGGTGTTTCAGGAACCCATGAGCTCGCTCAATCCGGTGTTCACCGTGGGCGAACAGATTGCCGAAGTGTTGCGCATTCACTTGAAGCTCAGTGCCAGGCAGGCACTGGCGCGCGCGCTGGAGCTGATGAACGAGGTCGGCATACCAGACGCGAAGCAGCGCCTTAAGTCCTACCCGCACGAGCTCTCGGGCGGGCAGCAGCAGCGCGTCATGATTGCCATGGCAATTGCCTGTGAACCCAAACTCCTGATCGCCGACGAGCCGACCACCGCCCTGGACGTAACGGTGCAGCGCCAGATCATGGACCTGCTGGCCGGCTTGCAGCAGCGCCAGAAGATGAGCATTTTGTTCATCAGCCACGATCTGGGTCTGGTCGGTGAAATATCGAGTCAGGTGGTCGTGATGCGCGGCGGTGAGGTGCGTGAGTCGGGCGATGTGGCGCGCATCTTCAGTGCCCCTCGCGATGCCTATACCCGGGCGCTGCTGGCTTGCCGCCCACGCATGGACACGCGCCCGCGCCGCTTGCCGGTGATCGATGACATTGAAAACAATCGCCCGCTGGTCACCGAGCAACGGGTCTGCGCGCCAGTGACGGGACCGGCGCTGATCGAGGTCAAGGGCCTGCGCAAGGATTACCAGCTCAAGGCTGGACTGTTCAAGCGCAGCGTTTTCAGCGCTGTCAAGCACGCCGATTTTTCCATGCACAAGGGCCACACGCTGGGTGTGGTGGGCGAGTCGGGTTCCGGCAAGACAACGCTGGGCATGATGCTGACACGGCTGACCGACGCCACCGAGGGCAGCATCCTGTTCGAGGGCCGGGATCTGGCGCAACTCAGCGCCGCGCAGATGCGTGTCTACCGCAGCCGCATCCAGATTATTTTTCAGAACCCCTATGCCAGCCTGAATCCGCGCTTCACCGTGGGGCAGATCCTGGCCGAGCCGATGCGCATCCATGGTATCGGCAAGGACGAGGACGAAAGGGCGCGTCTGGCCCTGGCCCTGCTCGAAAAAGTGGGTCTCAGGCGGGAAGATTTTGGCAAGTACCCGCATGAGTTTTCCGGTGGTCAGCGCCAGCGCATTGCGATTGCGCGTTGCCTCACGATGCAACCCGAGATCATTGTCTGCGACGAAAGTGTCAGCGCGCTGGACGTCAGTGTGCAAGCTACCGTGCTCAATCTGCTGCTGGACTTGCAGGAAGAATTTGGTTTGACTTACCTTTTCATCAGCCACGATCTGGCGGTGGTGAAATACATGTCCGATGAAATATTGGTGATGAGCGAAGGTGAAATTGTCGAGCGCGGCAGTTCCGAGGAAATCTATGCCCGACCGCAGCATCCCTATACCCAGCAATTGTTGGGCGCTATTCCACGCGGCTTGCGTGCCGACGCGTAGGTCAAAAGAGGATTTCATGATGAATCGAAGCATCGCTGCATTCGCCGTGGTCCTGCTGTTGCAAGCTTGCTCGAAAGCACCGGAGCCGACGGCACCGGCTGTTCAGACCGCCCCGGCCACTATCGCCTGGGTCAAACCTGAAGGCGCAAATATCGAGCCGATATTTGCGCAGGCCAAGGCTGCCGGCAAACCAGTTTTTTTGTATTGGGGCGCGGTCTGGTGCCCACCGTGCAACCAGATCAAGGCCACAGTGTTCAACCGGCAAGACTTCATTGAACGCAGCAAGTTGTTCGTGCCGGTCTATCTGGACGGCGACACGCCGGGCGCGCAGAAACTGGGTGCGCAGTTCAAGGTGCGCGGCTATCCGACCATGATCCTGTTTCGGCCGGATGGCACCGAGTTGACGCGCCTGCCGGGTGAAGTGGATGCGGCCAGCTACATGCAAGTGTTGAGTCTCGGGCTGGCCTCCGGCAGTTCGGTCAAGGAGTCACTGGCGCTGGCGCTTGGCAGTGGCGGGGCTGCCTTGACGCCCGACGTCTGGCGCCAACTGGCATTTTATTCGTGGGAGCAAGACGAAGCCCAACTGGTGGCGCCGAAAGAGCTGGCTGCTACGCTGCACAAGTTGGCGCAAGCCTGCCCGGCAGCGCAGCGTGCCACTGCTTCGCGCCTGGCCCTGAAGGCGATGGTGGCGTTTGCACTGGACAAAAAGCCCTTGCCCGATGCCACTGCAGCGTTGACTCGAGTGACAGAAATTCTGGGTGATGCGCCCCAGGCGCGGGAGAACTTTGATGTGCTGGTCAACTACAGCGCGGAGATGGTTCCAGTGCTGACCAAGGCCGGTAGCGCCCAGCGCAGCACTTTGCTAATGGCGTGGAATGCGGCACTTGACAAGTTCGCCGCAGACACCAGCCTGTCAAAGGGGGATCGTCTTACCGCGGTGTCGGCCAAACTTGTGCTGGCCAAACTTGAACTGGCCAAAGGCAGCGCGCCCAAACTGGACGCCGCCTTGCTGGCCCAGGTGCGCGATGCTGCCGCCACGGCTGACAAAACCACCAGCAATACCTATGAGCGCCAGGCTGTCATCCCCAGCGCGGCGGATTTGCTCAGTGAAGCCGGTTTGTTCGACGAGTCAGACACCCTGCTTAAGGCCGAACTGCCCAAAGCCGTGTCGCCCTACTATCACATGCTGGTGCTGGCAGCCAACGCCAGGGAGCGTGGCGACAAGACTGCGTCACTGGACTGGACCCAGCGCGCCTGGAGCGCGTCCGTTGGCCCGGCGACCCGTTTGCAATGGGGAACAGGCTATGTGAACCGTTTGATCGAGCTGACACCACAAGACGCGGCCCGCATCGAGAAGGCGGCTTACGGGGTGCTGGCTGAACTCGAGCCGGTGCCAGAAACCTTTTACGAGCGCAACCGGCGCGGATTGCAGAAAATGGGCGCACGCCTGCTGGCATGGAACAGTAGCGGCCAGCGCGCTAAGGTACTCAAAAGGTTGACGGCACAGCTCAATTCGGTGTGTGCCAAATTGCCGCCCCAAGATGAAGCGCGGACCGCTTGTGCGGGTGTGTTCAAGGGTGGTATTTCATGAAACGATGGCTGTGGGTCAGTGCGTTTGCCATGACCTTGATTGCGGTTTCGGCGCGGGCCGAAGACGCCGGCAAGTTGCTGGCTCCGAATGCCAACCTCAAGGCCGATGGCATGCCCGACATTGCCGCCAGCCTGGTGGGCAAGGTAGCTCCCTACACCGAGTTTCGCGGCCACGGGTTTGTCGACTGGCACCCCAGGGAGCACGCCATGCTGGTGCGCCATCGGGAGGCCGGCGCCAACACTGCGCAGATTTACCTGCTCTCGGCGCCCGGCGGCAAACTGGAAAAACTGACCGATTTTCCGGACCCGGTAGCCAACGCCTCGTTCAACCCGGTGCACGGCAACTACATCGTCTATGCACGCGACAGCGGCGGCAACGAGGCGACCCAGATTTTTCGCATGGACCTGGCCACCCGCCAGTCATCCTTGCTGTCTGCGGCCGACGAGCGCAGCAGTGCAAGCTGGACACGCCAAGGCGGCCGCCTGCTGATTTCCGCCGTGCCGCTGGACAAGACGGCACGAGACGGCAAGCGTGACAAGGTTGTCACCACACTGAGTCTGATGGACCCGCTCAAGCCCGACTCCGCAAGACGTCTGACCGAACTGCCTGGTGGCGGTTGGGGGGACTACAGTTTCAGTCATGACGACCGGCGCATCGCCGCGTTGCAATACCGCACGCCCAGCGACTCGGATGTGTACCTGATTGATGCCAGGACCGGTGTCCACAAGAAGATATTGCCGGCCAAGGACGCGCCCGCAGCAGGCTTCGGCGCGGTGGCGTGGAGTCGGGACAACCGGCGTATATTTTTGACCACGAACCAGGGCGGCGAATTTTTTGAACTGGCGGTGTACGAACTGGCCACCGGGAAGCTCAAGGTGCTGTCGCACCACATTCCGTGGGATATCGGGAGTTTCACCTTGTCCAAGGACGGCAAGCGGCTGCTGGCGGTGGTCAACAACAATGGGCGCGACGAGCTGCGGCTCTTCGATGCAGCCACTGGCAGGGAATTGCCGCGCCCGGCTATCCCGGTCGGCTCCATCAGTGGCGGCGCCTGGCACGAGCGAGACACCGGCCGCTTTGCCTTTTCGCTGAATTCGCCGCAAAGCCCGGGCGATGTCTACAGTTACGATGTGGCCACGGGCCAGACGCAGCGCTGGACCACCGCTTACGCGGCACCGGGCGTCAACCCGGACGCCTTCGTCAGCCCCGAGCTGGTGCAAATCAAGAGCTTTGATGGTCTGCCCGTCAGCGGCTGGTTGTACCTGCCTGACGCTGCCAGGTTCCCCGGCAAACGCCCGGTCATCGTCGACTTTCACGGCGGGCCGGAAGGGCAGTCCACGGTGCATTTCATGGGGCGCTGGAATTACTACCTCAACGAGATGGGGCTGGCTATTCTGCTGCCCAATGTGCGCGGCTCGTCCGGTTACGGCAAGAGCTTCATGGACCTCGACAACGGTTTCAAGCGCAAGGATTCGGTCCGGGACGGCGGCGCCTTTCTCGCCTGGTTGGGCACACATCCCAGGCTCGATGCCGGCCGCGTGGTGGTCAGCGGCGGCAGCTACGGTGGCTACATGAGTCTTGCTACCGCGGTCGATTACAGCGCGCTGCTGCGTGGTGTCATCGATGTGGTGGGCATCAGCAACTTCGTCACTTTTCTGAACAACACCGAGAGCTACCGGCGCGATTTGCGCCGCGTCGAATACGGTGACGAGCGCGACCCCAAGATGCGCGAGTTCATGGAAAGCATCGCGCCACTGAACAACGCCAGCAGCATCAAGGTGCCGCTGTTCGTGGTGCAGGGCAAGAACGA
>JANXLW010000459.1 GCA_025354965.1 Betaproteobacteria bacterium | reverse complement strand
CTGGCCACCGCCTTTGAAGTAAAGCAGATCAAACACAATGAAGCGCTGCTGCGACTGATCCGGGCACGCTTGCACTTGATAGCGCAGCGCCGCGAAGACCGATTGGTGTTTGATTTGCAGACCGCTGTGGCTCAGTCATTTGGCTATGGTGCTACCCCGACGCCACCCACTGACGTGTCGGCCAAACGCACCTTCATTCGCCCCAGTGAAGCGCTAATGCGCCGCTATTACTGGGCGGCCAAGGCAGTGACCCAGCTGAATCAGATTTTGCTGCTCAATATCGAGGAGCGGCTCAATCCGTCGACGCATGAACCCCGACCGATCAATGCGCGCTTCCATGACAAAGCCGGCATGGTCGAGGTTGTCAGTGATGACCTTTACCAGAGAGAGCCGCACGCCATTCTGGAAACCTTCCTGATCTACCAGACCACAGCGGGACTCAAAGGTTTGTCGGCACGCACCTTGCGCGCGCTCTACAACGCACGTGACTTGATGGGCGGTGGGTTTCGCAATGACCCGGTAAACCGCGAGACATTCAAGAAAATTTTGCTGCAGCACGATGGAATTACCCACGCCATGCGGCTAATGAACCAGACTTCGGTGCTAGGACGATACCTGTGGGTATTTCGCCGCATCGTGGGCCAGATGCAGCACGACCTGTTTCACGTTTACACAGTGGACCAGCACATTTTGATGGTGCTGCGCAATGTGAGGCGCTTCTTTATCGTGGAGCATGCCCATGAATATCCGTTTTGCTCGCAACTGGCATCTGGCTGGGACAAACCCTGGCTGTTATACGTGGCCGCGTTATTTCATGATATCGCCAAAGGCCGCGGCGGCGATCATTCGAAAATGGGTGCGGCAGAAGCAAGACGATTTTGTAAACAGCATGCCATCTCAAGTGCGGACAGCAGTCTGATCGAATTCATCGTCCATGAGCACTTGACGATGAGCCACATTGCGCAAAAGTCCGATCTCAGCGACGCCGATATCATCAGCACGTTTGCCAAACGTGTCGGCAACGAGCGCAACCTCACCGCCCTCTACCTGCTGACGGTAGCCGACATCCGCGGCACCAGTCCAAAAGTCTGGAACGCGTGGAAAGGCAAACTTCTGGAAGACCTGTACCGCGTGACCTTGCGCGCGCTGGGGGGGCGAGCACCCGATCCGGACGCCGAAGTTGAAGCCCGCAAGCGCGAGGCACTGATATTGTTGGCCCTGCATGCTCTGCCATTTGAGGCCCACAAAGCATTGTGGGAGACATTGGATGTGGGTTATTTCATGCGCCATGACGCAGCGGACATTGCCTGGCATACACGACAGCTCTCGCGTCAAGTGGGTGCCGGAAAGTCAATCGTCAGAGCGCGCCAATCGCCACTGGGAGAAGGCCTGCAGGTGGTGGTCTACACGCCGGATCAAACTGATCTTTTTGCGCGCATTTGTGGCTACTTTGATCAGGGCGGCTTCAGCATTCTCGACGCGCGGATACACACGGCAAACAATGACTATGCGCTCGACACGTTTCAAGTTATCACATCAGCCTTGCCCGAGCACTACCGCGAGCTCATCAGCATGGTCGAAAGTGAATTGAGTCGAGTCATTGCACAGGCCGGGCCACTACCGCCACCGAGCCGGGGACGCGTTTCAAGGCGCGTCAAGAGTTTTCCGATTGCACCGCACGTCACCCTGCGACCTGATGAGAAAGCCCAGCGTTGGCTGCTTAACATCTCGGCCAGCGACAGAGTCGGTCTGCTGTACTGCGTCGCTCGGGTCCTGGCGCGCCACAAGATCAATCTCCAATTGGCCAAAATCGCCACACTGGGTGAACGTGTGGATGATACTTTTCTGATCCAGGGGGACGAGTTGCAGCACAACCGGGCCCAGATTGAGATCGAGACCGAGTTGCTGGAAGCACTGGCCTGATCAGGTCAATATGACATCGTTGAAATAATGTGCAACATCCGCTGCGTGGCAAAGTCCGGTGCCTTTTGACAGCAGGGCGGCGGAAGCGGCAGCGACACCGTAGCGAAAAGCTGCCTTCAATTCTCTACCCTGTGCCAAAGCCCAAACCATGGCGCCGACAAAGCTGTCGCCAGCGCCTGTTGCACTGATCACCTCAATTGGTAACGCCGGCGCAAAGTATGTGCCTCCAGCCGTAACCATCCACGCACCGCCCTCACCGAGTGAAATGACAACGACCTGTGCACTGCCCTGCTCAAGCAGTTGCTCGGCAGCGTGGCACCACTGCGACTCGGTTTCAAGTGGCTGGCCAAAAAGCTCGCGCAATTCCCGCAAGCTGGGTTTCACTAGATAAACCCCCTCCTTCAGCGCTGTCTCAAGAGCGAGCCCGGAAGTATCCAGCACCACCTTGACACCCAAAGGCTTTACCAGGCGAATCATGCGCGCGTAAAAATCACTGGGAACACCGGGAGGCAAGCTGCCACTGGCGACCAGATAACGCGGCACTTCCACTAGCGTGGCGACGCGATCAAGACACGCCTGCCACTCACTCGGTAGCAGTTCCGGGCCGGGCAACACAAATCGAAACTCCTGTCCAGTCAAAGCTTCGTGAACCGACAAGTTCTCTCGGGTTTCGCCGTCAATGCCGACACACACGCTGGTGACGCCTTCTTCGTCCAGCAATTTGCGTAGGAGTCGACCGGTGTCACCACCTGCCGGGTAAAGCGCCGCGCAGTCGCCCGTCAGACGGTGCACGACACGCGCGACATTGACACCGCCACCGCCGGGGTGCCGATGCGGGACGCTACATCGGAGTTTGTGTGTTGGCAGCACCTGCTGCGTCGATGTGGCAATGTCGACTGCAGGATTCATGGTGACAGTAAGTATCTCGGTCATTATCGTTAGAGAATATCATCACTTCATTCGCAATGAGCACCATGGCTGACCTGCACTGCTGGCCCAGGCCCAATGGCTGGAAAATTTTCATCCTGCTGGAGCAATGCGGATGGACATGGATGGCGATATTTTTTGTCCGGCGTTGGGCAAATCGCCATCCTGTAGCAACTTAAGGCCAGCACCGACGAGGTCATCCGGTGCGGCGGTTTTGGCTCCCCGACGATCTTTCTGGGTGACGATATGTACTTCGGTAACGACCGGATATCTTGGGTAAAGACTGCGATACTGCGGACCCGCGCAGCATCAGTTGAAGACTGACAAGGCAAGCCAATTTTATGAACGACCTTGATAACCTCGAATCTCTCGGACTTGTATTGCCGAGCCCCGCCTATATCTTCGGCGCAATCCTGTTTGGCATCATCGGCTATTTTGCCTTTCGCCGAGGTAGAAAAACATCACACGCCACGCTCACGTGGGGCGGTGTCGTTCTGATGTTGTATCCCTATGCAGTTTCGACAACCTGGTTGCTGTGGGTCGTAGGTATCGCCCTTTGCACGTGGATTTACACGCAGTGGAACTGAAAATGAAACTTCCCGGATTTACTTTCCGGCATTTTGGTCGATCCGCATTTGCATGAAACGACAGAAAACTAAGGCTATAATTTATGGCTTGTTCCTCGATAGCTCAGTTGGTAGAGCGCCGGACTGTTAATCCGTAGGTCCCTGGTTCGAGCCCAGGTTGAGGAGCCAAAATTCCCCTTACGGGGTATAGAAAGCCTGCTACTTAATTGCTAGCAGGCTTTTTTATTTGTGGCGCAAAAGTGTAATTCCTGTGTAATCGCGTCAGAGATACCGTCAAGACGCTTTTGCCTTGTACCGCTCCGATAGCTTATCCATCGCCGTTTGAATATGCGCGCCGTTCTGGTGGCTGTAGCGTTCCACCATGCTCAGGTTCTTGTGGCCGCTGATCCGCTTCACCGTGGGCAAGTCTACACCGGCCTGCACTAAGTGTGTGATGGCGGTATGGCGCAGTGTGTGGCGCACCACTTGTTTCACATCCAGCCCCGCCGCCAGCACACAGCGGCGAAAAGGCTTGTCCAGATTCACCATGCGCCCGTCCTTGGCCGCCGGTGATGGAAGTAGCCATTGTTCGCCGGGTCGCAAGGTGGCGACGTAGGCGGCAAGGTAGCCACGAAAGCCATGCCGACTATGAAAGCCTGGTTAACTCGTTGATGGACGAACACTTGCCCGCAGGTGCAACAGAACAGCATTTGATTGAAGAACTGGCTAGCGTGATCT
>JANXLW010000458.1 GCA_025354965.1 Betaproteobacteria bacterium | reverse complement strand
CCCGGTCAATGGGTCAAACAGCTGCAAGGATTCAATTTCGTCGTCAAACAATTCCAGCCGCAGTGCCATCTCGCTGTGCTCGGCCGGGAAGATGTCGATGGTGTCGCCGCGCACGCGGAAGGTGCCGCGTGAAAAGTCCATGTCGTTGCGCTGGTACTGCATGCGCACCAGTTGCGCGATCAGGTCGCGCTGACCCAGCTTGTCACCGGCGCGCAAAGTCATCACCATCCTGTGGTAAGCCTCTGGCTGGCCAATGCCATAAATGGCCGACACCGAGGCCACGATCACCACATCGCGGCGCTCCAGCACGCTCTTGGTACAGCTCAGTCGCATCTGCTCGATGTGCTCGTTGATGGCCGAGTCCTTCTCAATGAACAAATCGCGCTGCGGCACATAGGCCTCGGGCTGGCCGATGCCGTATATGGCCGACACGGTGGCCACGATGACCACATCGCGTCGCTCCAAAATGCTCTTTGTGCATGACAGGCGCATCTGCTCGATGTGCTCATTGATGGCCGAGTCCTTCTCAATGAACAAATCGCGCTGCGGCACATAGGCCTCGGGCTGGTAGTAGTCGTAATAGCTGACGAAATACTCCACCGCGTTCCTCGGAAAGAACTCGCGAAACTCGCTGTAAAGCTGCGCCGCCAGCGTCTTGTTGGGCGCAAACACAATGGCCGGCCGGCCCAGCCGGGCGATGACATTGGCCATGGTAAAAGTCTTGCCGGAGCCGGTCACACCCAGCAGGGTCTGGAACACCTCACCGTCTTGCACACCGTCCACCAACTGGTCAATGGCCTCGGGCTGATCACCCGCCGGCGGATAGGGCTGGTACAGCTCAAATGGCGAATCGGGAAAGCGCACGAAAGTGCCGGTCCTGACCTCAATGGCCGGGTCGGAAGGCACGAGTGAAATTGGCAGGGGTCTGGGCATAAAAAAGAAATTCAATGTGCGGGATCAAAACAAACGCCGTCGAGTTGCGACAAACTTCCACGGGTTTCGGCAAGCTTGCCGCAGGATAACAAAAGAACAAGACGCCCTACACTGACCGCCATGAACCAAACCGCTGTTTACTACCATCAGGTCGAGACAAGCCCGGGGGACTTTCCACGCCGGGTACTGCTGGCCGTCAGCGGCCTGACGCCGCAGATTGTCACCGAAACCATCTACGCCCTGGCAGCCGACGAACATGCGCCCTTTGTACCCACTGAGGTGCATCTGATTACCAGTGCTGAAGGTGCGCGTCGGGCCGAGCTCTCGCTGCTCAGCGACGACCTGGGCTGGTTCCACAAACTATGCGCCGACTACCACCTGCCCGGCGTGCGCTTTGACCGCAGTCACATCCACGTCATGCGCGACACCCACGGCCAGCCCATGAACGACATCCGCAGCCCGGCCGACAACCAGGCCGCCGCCGACTTCATCACCGCCCAGGTGCGTGCCATCACCGCTGACCCGGCTTGCGCCCTGCATGCCTCCATTGCCGGGGGCCGCAAGACCATGGGCTTTTATTTGGGTTACGCACTGTCCCTGTACGGACGCCCGCAAGACCGGCTCAGCCACGTGCTGGTGAGCGAGCCCTTTGAGTCGAGTTACGACTTCTTCTACCCCACACCCTACAGCCGCGTGTTGCAAACGCGTGACGGCCAGTTGGCCGACACAGCAATGGCGCAAGTCACGCTGGCGGACATCCCGTTTGTCAGCCTGCGACACGGCCTGCCCACCGCCTTGCTGGCAGGCCAGGCTAGCTTTAACGACACCGTGGCAGCCGCACGCGCCGCACTGGCACCGGCGCAGCTGGTGCTTGACTTGGCGCACCAACGCATTCTTGCGGCCGGGCGCGAAGTTGTATTGCCGCCAGCTGAACTGGCGCTGCTGGCCGTCTTTGCGCGCAGAACGTTGCTGGGTCATGAACCACTGCGCGCACCCACCAAAGGCGTGCCGGATGCCCTCTGGGCCAAGCGCTATTTGGGTGAATACCGGCGCGTTACCGGTACCCTGGCCGACATCGAGTCCACAGAGCGTGCGTTGCGCGACGGCATGGACGGCGAATATTTCTCACAACGCAAATCGAAGCTCGACAAACGACTCAAAACCGCCCTCGGCCCCGCCGCTGAAACTTATCGCATCCACGATGGCGGCAAGCGACCGCGGCGCTACGCGTTAACTTTGAAGCCGGATGCTGTACGATTTGTTTCAGACGTGGCGTTCAAGGAGGATATTTGATGACCATGCGAGAGTTGGCCTACCAGGTCAGTTTCAACACCCCGGCATTTCTGGGCAATGCAGAGCAGCAGGCCCAATGGCGCACGCCACCGTTCAAGGCGCTGTTACGGCAGTGGTGGCGGGTGGTGAAGGCGCCGGATGTGGGTTATGACCACCACAGACTTTTGTCACTTGAAAACGAGCTGTTTGGCAGCGCGGGGGATGATCATGGCGGAGGGCGATCCAAGGTGCATTTGCGCTTGTCGCGTTGGGATGTCGGCACGTTGACTGAGCTTCCCAGGATGGCCACACACCAACACCCGGAAGTCAGACGAGATGGGCAAGTCGTCCCTGTCGGCACTGCTGTCTATCTGGGCTTCGGTCCAGTGACCACGAGTGGCAATCGCAACGCAATTGCACCCGAGACACCGTCCGTTACTTTCAAATTGCGCTTTCCCATGTCCGAAGAGAAAGCGCTTCGCAAGGCGATGCAACTTGCCGCCTGGTTTGGCACGCTGGGTTCACGTGCGCGCAACGGCTGGGGTTCATTGCACATCGAAGGTGAGGACGTTCTCGGCTGGGCCGAACTGTGTGATTCCAAGCTTACAGAGCAATCATCTCTACGCAGCGTGGCAGACGCTTTGGGTGATTGCCTTGCAGCCGATTGGCCCCACGCCGTGGGATTGTGTGCCGATGGACGCCCCGCGGTCTGGCGTGTGTCCGCTGGCCGCACACTGAATGCCGAGGGGAAAGTCATCTTTTCTGGTTTTGACAGCTGGCGACACGTCATGGAACAACTCGCCGCTCTCAAAATCGGTTTCCGAACCCAGTTCAAGCTGAACAGCGGCGCACCGCACAGCCGGGTTGAAGACCGACATATATTGGCCTACCCCGTCACCAACCATAGTTT
>JANXLW010000447.1 GCA_025354965.1 Betaproteobacteria bacterium | reverse complement strand
TGAACGACGAGGGCCACCAAATAGAGCTGGCTGAAAACGCCGCACAAGCACGCGCTGCACGTCAGCGCAGTAAACCAGATCTGGTACTGCTTGACATCTGGATGCCTGATACCGACGGTGTGACGCTTTTGAAGGAATGGTCTGCCACGGGTCTGCTGACAATGCCCGTCATCATGATGAGTGGTCACGCCACCATCGACACTGCCGTTGAAGCCACCAAAATTGGCGCGATGGCGTTTCTTGAAAAACCCATTACCCTTCAAAAGTTGCTCAAAGCTGTCGAGCAAGGCCTGACCAAATCCGCAAGCCGAAAGCCCCCGCCTCTGGGAGTGCAGGTCAGTCCGTCAGAGCTGACAGTCGAGGCCGCCATGACGGGCAGCACACTGCCTGTGATCGTTGAAATGGGCCCGCAGGCAAACCAGAGCTTTTTGCTTGAAAAACCCCTTCGCGATGCGCGCGATGAGTTTGAGAAAGCTTATTTTGAATTTCACCTCGCAAAAGAAGGCGGCTCCATGACCCGGGTGGCTGAAAAAACCGGTCTGGAACGTACTCATTTGTATCGCAAGCTCAAGCAACTTGGCGTGGATCTCACGCGCGGCAAGCGCGGCACATGAACCGTCCGTTGACTGTTATATAATTATAAGCTTGGCCCGGTAGCTCAGTCGGTAGAGCAGAGGATTGAAAATCCTTGTGTCGGTGGTTCGATTCCGCCCCAGGCCACCACTCTCCTAAGTCCCTGATTCGTCAGGGATTTTTCGTTTCAGCACCACCCCCGGTGCACCAGGCAGGTGATCCACCTTTTTCAAGGTCTGATCATGCTTTTGCCTTCCTACCTGCGCCGTTCCCGGCACGGCATCTACTACTTCCGCATCGTCTTGCCTGACCGCGTTGCCGCTGTTTTGGGTCAGCGCGAGTTCGTCCGCTCCCTGGGTATTCGATCGCCTAAAATAGCCAAGTTTTCTGGCTACCAACTTTCGCAACGAATCAAACCATTTTTCCAAAGGCTGCAAGACGTCATGGCCATTGACCCAAACTCCATTGACCCCAAAGAGGTTAAGAAGCTGATTGTTCAGGAGCTGGACTTCCGCGCGGATGGCTCGCTCTTGGTCAGGGGTATACAGACCCATGCCGACCCAGCCATCGCTGATCGTGAAATGGAGGTTGTGCGCAAAACGGCCAAGGATTGGCAGGAGGTGCGCCGCGATGGATACACCAGCGGCCTCAGCGATCAAGAGCTCACGCAGAGGCAGGCGGTAGCCGACAGACTGCGCAAAGAATTGCTGGACGCCATGGTGGAGACCACGCCATCGGCGCCATCGGCCGTCGCGGCGGCACAGGTCATGCCACACCCCTTGCGGCCCTCGACCTTGAAAGAGAGCTTCGAGCAATACCTGAAATCCAAGAAGAAGATTTCGCAGTCAGCCAAGGACACCTATACAGAGCATTACGAACTGTTCGTGGCGCTGGTGGGCGGCGAAAGCCGACTGGTTCACGAAATCCCCTTGGTTGAATGCATAGAGTTCTGTGAGGCACTGGTGCATATCCCTGCGCATGCCAAGAAGCGCGGCATCAAGCTGGGCACCACGAAGCAAATTCTGAAATCCCCCCCGGAGTTGGTCGACAAAAAGGGCAATCCCATCGACACCATCAGCGGCAACTCGGCAAATCTCGTTATCAGTAGCCTCAGATCATTTTTTAAATATGTGCTCTTGTCAGGCAGGCGCAATGGTCCGAACCCGTTTAATGACATTGCACGGCACTCTGATGGTGAACAGGCACCGGGCGGGGCGGATGGCTTCGATGAACACGAATTGCGGGCGATTTTTAACCCGGAGTATTTCATGCGAGCCAAGCGCCCCGGCCAGTTCTGGGGGCCGTTGCTTGCGCTTTATACCGGTGCACGCCTGAACGAGATCGCTTGCTTGGACTTGTCCGACTTTGTGGAGGAAAAGGGCATTCGCTGCATTGCAATCCGACATATTCCCCGCGCCAAGCCCAACACCGTTGAGCACAAGCGGAACCCGCGCACGGCCAAACAAACAAAGAATGCGGCTTCGCGTCGGCTGGTGCCGCTGCATCCAGACCTCTACGAGATAGGCATTGAGGCCTACATGGAGGATGTGAAGCGGTTGGGCGCAACGCGGTTTTTTCCGACGTTGCCAGCCGATGCCAAGGGTAAGCGGGAGCGGCGCCTATCCCATGACGGCAACGAGTATCTGAAATTGGTGGGTGTGCACGTGGATCGCATCAAGGTAATGCACAGTTTCCGGGATACGGTGTGTGAAATGCTCAGCGTCGAAAACATGGACGATGTTCGCGCCGACCAGTGGACGGGGCATGTGAACCAGTCAGTCAAGGGGCGGCACTACCGGCGCAGCAAAGCTGCAATCGAATTGCAGGCCAAGGAGGGCTTCGATGCACTCAATTTCCCGTTCATTGACTTGGAAGCGATCCAGTATCAGCCTGGCTGGTTCAACGACTACAACAAAGAGAACATGGTGTCTTGAACACTTCACCCCCTAGTGCGCGGCACAACGGGGGGTAACGGTACAACTAAACTAATTTGGTGCACGAAGC
>JANXLW010000443.1 GCA_025354965.1 Betaproteobacteria bacterium | reverse complement strand
GGCCGAAGCGCTGGGCTCGCGTTTCAAGACACTGACGGGTGCCGCAGGCAAAGTTCTGTTCACGACGGGTGGCTCCGACGCGGTCGAAGTGGCGATCAAACTGGCCCGCATGGTTACCGGCCGTTTCAAGACGCTGAGCTTCTGGGACTCGTTTCACGGTGCCGGGTTTGGCGCCTCCAGCGTCGGCGGCGAGTCCTTGTTTCGTCATGGTCGCGCAGCCGGACCTTTGCTGGCGGGCAGCGAACATGTGGCGCCGTTTGGCTGCTATCGATGCCCCTACGGCCATGCGGTCGACGACAGCGGCCAGCCCAGGCTGGACCAATGCGGCTTGGCCTGCGCCAGCATGGTGCGCTACGTGCTTGAACGTGAAGGCGACGTCGCCGCCGTCATCGCTGAGCCGGCCCGTGCCGTGCCGTTCATCCCGCCGCCGGGCTACTGGCAGGCGGTGCGTGAGGCCTGCAATGCGCACGGCACTCTGTTGATCTTTGATGAGATTCCGACCGGGCTGGGCAAGACCGGGCGATTTTTTGCCGCTGAACACGATGCTGCCACGCCTGATATGGTGGTGCTGGGCAAGGCCCTTGGCGGTGGTGTGCTGCCGCTTGCCGCTTGCATCGCACGCGCTGACCTCGACCTCGCCGGGGCCTTTGCTCTGGGTCATTACACGCACGAAAAGAATCCGGTCACCGCTGCTGCCGCGCTGGCCACGCTGGACATCATTGAGCGTGAGCAATTGGTGGAGAACGCCGCGTGCGTTGGTACTTACGCGCTGGAGCGCTTGCACGAGATGAAGAGCCGCCATCGCCTGATTGGCGATGTGCGCGGCCGGGGCTTGTTGATGGGGGTTGAGCTCGTTACCGACCGCAGCACCAAAGCGCCCGCCGGGGACGCTGCCGAACGCGTGCTCTACGCCGCCCTGTCGCGTGGCCTTTCCTTCAAGACCAGCATGGGCAATGTGTTGACCCTGACGCCGCCGCTGATCACCACGCGCGAGCAGATGGGCCAGGCGCTGGACATTCTGGACCAGTGCCTGTCGGAGGTCGGTCGCGTAGACTGTGACGCCATCGTGCGCAACCAAAGGAGATTTTCTTGACCGCATTCCCGCTTACTGCGCTCATCACGCTGCTGATTTGCGTACTGATGCTCGTCACCGGCATCAACGTTGGTCGGGCCAGGGGCCGTTATGGCATCAAGGCACCCGCTGTGACTGGGCATGAAATGTTTGAACGCGCCTATCGCGTCCAGATGAACACATTGGAAAACGCTGCGCTGTTGCTGCCCGCCCTTTGGGTGAACGCGGGATTTGTCAGCGACCGTGGAGCCGCAGCGCTAGGAGCACTATGGCTAATTTCAAGAATTTGGTATGCCATCGCTTATCAGAGCGACCCCGCCAAGCGCGGACCGGCGTACGGTTTGTCGATGACTGCTTTTGGTATTGCTTGGTGTGCCGCTGCGTGGGGTATTGCACGAATTCTTATGCTCTGACACTTTGAATCGCATCCCGACGGTGACTTGAACGCTACCCATAGAACGCAGCAGTGCAGCGGGAGCGGTCTTACGAAAAGTTACCCAATTGTGGAACAGCTAGCAAAATTTGTCGTGCCAGAATTGTTGCGTCAGGCTTCAATACAAGAGAGGGATGAAAGTGACATTGGTTCGCGTCGAGAGCTTTACCGTCTCACTTGACGGCTACGGAGCTGGTCCGGGTCAGGATCTAGATAACCCACTTGGCGTGGGAGGGAAAGAGTTGCATCAGTGGGCATTGCCGACGCGCACCTTCCAGCAGACCCTTTTTGGCGCCGACGGCGGAACAACAGGAATCGACGAGAGCTTCGCCGCACAGGGCTTCAAGAACGTTGGTGCCTGGATTCTGGGAAGGAACATGTTTTCACCGGTTCGTGGCCCCTGGACCGATATGACCTGGAAGGGCTGGTGGGGGGACAACCCGCCTTATCACACCCAAGTTTTCGTATTGACGCATCACGCGCGCCCGCCCATTCAGATGGAAGGCGGTACGACATTTCACTTCGTCACGGGCGGTATTCACGAGGCGCTTGACCGGGCGCGCGACGCAGCCAACGGAATGGATGTGCGCATTGGCGGCGGACCTAACACCATCCAGCAATATCTTCGTACGGGCCTCATCGATGAACTGCACGTCGCTATCTCGCCGGTCCTGCTGGGCGGGGGAGAGCGACTGTTCGAGGGGATTGACGTGCGCGCACTGGGATACGAATGCGTTCAGTTCGTTGCGTCGGAGAAAGCCACCCATGTTGTACTCCGGCGCCAAGGGCACAGTGCCGCCTAACGAATAAGGATAGATCGCGCGAAGCCGCTGTAGATTGATCCGAGGATACGGGTGCGGTGAGCAGCCGCTTTGCCATTCAAAGGCTGGGAAATTCTCAGCGCTCGTTCTCTGGGGCCCTGTCTGGCGTGCGAACCAAAAGGATGTTCCGCTCCGCGAAGAGGCTGCCCTACGAGGCATTGAGGACTTCGCTGCAACGTGTTTTGGAACAGTGTCTATTCGCAGGCTTGAAGGTGGCCGTCTCGCCGAGACTCCGACCGACGAGCAGGTTCGCGCGCTTGCTGCAAACGAAGTGCTCCCGCCGGACAGAGTGCTGGTTGTTATTGTTCGCGAGCTTGGCCCGGTTATTCAGATTCCTGGTCCCGTGGCGGCCTTTGGCGGTGGCACAGAGGTTGTACTAGAACTGCAAACCCGCGACCCCCGGTCTGGCGAGCCAATTGTCAAACTACAAACAAATTGGCACAACGGCGGCTCCTTTGTCATCAAGAGCACAAAGACGCTGCCACAAGACATGCGCTCGGCACTGCAAGCAGCTCTTGCGCCTGCGCAATCACATTGAATGTGGCTAAGCCAACCATCAACACGGATGCGGGCGATAAGGCCGCCCGCGCCGGTTATGCCAGATGTTACGACTGCTTTGGAGTAGCGCGAACGTCAGCAACCAGTCTGTTTTTGCCGGACGCTATTTTCGGAATCCGGCCTGCAGATTTATGGTCTGCACTGGAGTGCTTTGTACCGCGCCAGCACAGCGATCACAACCCCTGACGGGATGGCTGCGAAGGCGCCCAGAAGAACTGCCGTGAGTGAAAATCTTCACGCCGTGGCTAGGGATTTTCGCCGCCAGCCAGACGCTGGTTTATATCGCTGATGACGGCCGGCAAATCACGCAGGTCGTCAATCACATAATGCGCACCGCTCTCGGTGATCAGTTTTTCTTTGGATGCCCTCTCTTTGACCGCAAGTTCAGCCGGGCTCATCTTTTTCACAGCGGCCCAACTGTCCGCTACATAGTTGCTCCACTTGGAGACCGCTACGCGCCAGCACAGCGGAGCACCTTCGCCAGCACCCGACACCGTATCATCGACTTTGACGGTGCGGCGCAGCGCGTTTTCAAGGTTATACACACCCATGCGCTCCAGATTCTTGATCACCATGTAGGGCGTCGGGCGCGGCATCTCGACTTCGTCGCCGGCGCATGCCGTGTCTGGCACAAAACCCTGCGTGGCGGCGCCGGCCAGCAGCAGGTCCATCATGTCCCGCGTGAAACCAGTGGTGACACCGAGCTTGATGCCCTGCTGTTGCATACCCTTGACCACTTCGGCGACGCCGGGTAGCAGATCGTGGTAATTGCCCTGGCGCAGCAGTGCCAGCTGAGTCGGCACAAAGTCGGCGAACATGGCAGCAACGTCGCCCAGGTTGGGTGGTCGACCAAACTTTGCCTGGAAGCGTTCGCGCACCGACTTGATTTCGG
>JANXLW010000418.1 GCA_025354965.1 Betaproteobacteria bacterium | reverse complement strand
AGGCCGGTGATGACGGTGCTGCGCCACGAATGCAAAAACATGAAGACGATGAGCACCGTCAGCAGGGCACCTTCAAGAATGGTTTCCTTGACGTTTTGCAGCGAGCTCTTGATGCCATCCGAAGTTGCATAAATGGTCTTGATTTCAACACCCGCCGGCAGTAGTTTCTGCAGATCTTCAACGGCTTTGCGCACGCCGTCCCCGGTCTCGACGATGTTGGCGTCCTGTACCTTGAAGACACCGACGCCGATGGAGCGTTTGCCGTTAATCCGTGCCAGCGACGTTTCTTCCTGTTCGCCATCGACGACTTGTGCGACCTGGTGCAGATAGACCGGCGCGCTGCCCTGGCGTGTCACGATGATTTTTTCGAAGTCTTTCGGATCCTTGATCTTGCCCTCGACCCGCACCAGTTGCTCGGTGGCGCCGCTGGTGATGGTGCCGGACGGGAAATCCTGGTTGCTGGCCTGAATCGCCGCAATCACCTGATCAACACCAACGCCGAGGGATTGCATCTGGGCCGGCTTGAGGTAGATCAGCACCTGACGCATCACACTGCCGCTGACATTGACGGCACCGACGCCCGGCGCATTCTGCAGGCGTTTGACAATAATCTGATCGGTGAGGGTGGAGAGTTCGCGCGGGTTGTGTTTGTCCGAGACCACCGCGAGATTCACAACGGGCTGCTGATCTTGCCAATCGGCGCGGCTGACCAGCGGGTCTTTGGCCTCGCGCGGGAAACCAGGACGTATCTGCGCCACTTTGTCGCGCACCTCCTGAGTGGCTGCTGCCATGTCGGTACTCAAACGGAACTCGGCCTGAAGGAAACCTACGCCCTCACGCGTGGTGGCGTAAATTTTCTTGACCCCGTTAACCGTGTTGAGCACATTCTCAATCGGTTTGATGAGGTCGTTCTCAACCTGCTCCGGCGAGGCGCCGGGATAATTGACCGACACAAACACGATCGGGTTGCTGACGTTGGGCATTTGTTCAACCGGCAACCGGTTGTACGAAAAGATGCCCAGCACGAGTAGCGCGACCATCACCATGGTGGCGAAGACCGGCTGCTTGATGCTGGTTTTGGTGATCCACATGATGCTTCTCCTATCCCGCTTTGGCGGGGGCGCTTGGCGCCGCGGGTGCGGCCTGCGATGATTTCAGCACTGCGCTGGCCCCGGGCTTGAGCCCGACCATGCGTGCGCTGACAACCTGACTGCCGGGCTCGAGTCCGCTCTTGACCTCAACCAAACCGGCCTGCTCTTCACGCATGCCAAGCACGATGTTGTGTTTGGCTATCTTGCCGCCTTCCAGGGTGAAGACGTAGACCTGACCTGCCTCGTCGCGAAGCGCCGCCAGCGGCACGACGGCTGATGCCCGGGTCTTGGCCAGCACCAGAAATCCCTTGACAAACATGCCACCTTTGAGCACCCCATCGCGATTGGCAACCGACAGATACAAGGTGATCGAGCGCGACCCCTGTTCGGTCATGGGATTGATGCGTTCGACGCGGCCTTCAAAAACGCGCTCACCGAAGCCATCGACCCTGAACGATGCAATTTGCCCGACCTGTATCGCTGGAATCTCTGACGCGGGTGCCGGCGCCTCAATTTCCATGGTGGTCAGATCGACCACCGTGAACAGGGGACTGTCGGGGCCGACCTTCTCGCCGGCATTGACCATTTTTTTTGCCAGGATGCCTTGAATCGGGGCGCGTATCTGGGCGTCCTGCATGGCGTAGCGTGCCAGATTGACCTGCGCCTCGGCCGATCGCACCGACGCTGCGCTCGCCTCTAGCGTGCTGTTGGTAGTGTCGACGGCATTTTGCGAAATGAAGTTTTGTTGCAGCAACTTCAAGTTCGATTCACGGTTCTTGTCGGCAATGGACCATCGGGCCCTGGCTTCTTCCAGCGCAGCCACCTGTGTATCCAGCCTGGCCTGCAAATCGGCGGTATCGATCTGAGCCAGTAGTTGTCCTTGCTTGACGCTCTCACCTTCGCGTGCCAGCACCCGACGTACTTCGCCCGACACTTTGGACTTCACGGTCGATTGAATGACCGGTGACAGCGAGCCGGAAAACGCCAGCGTGTGGGACAAGGCACGACTTTCCACGGTGCTCAGATCGGCGGGCGCGAATTCGAGGGTGATTTCGGCGTCCGGTTTCTTTTCATCCTTCTTGGCGGAACTGATCCTCCAGGCGACCAATGAGCCAATGACGATGGCAGCGCAAAGACCGGCGAGCGCGAGTTTGACCCCATGGCGACGGCGACTTACGGGGACGGTGGCAGGCTCAAGAGCAGCGTTGGGATGAATTTGCATGGTCATAATTTGTTGTTGTTGCCCCGGAGGCTGAAAATATGCGCTTTGCAGGCACGAGTTGCCAACTGGATGCGACGAAATGCAAATTTTGATTGATCGGGCGGAGTTTACGCTGACGAAAGATGAGGCGCATTCCTATTCCCCAAGAAAGGTTTTGGCTGTCGCTCAATCAAAATCGAGGCCGCTGCTGGAACAGCGCAAGCTGTGAAGGAAAGGGCCGGTCGGTCGGGGGTGGTTTTTTGCCGTGCGGTGAATGTTTCACAGAGTTACCTGGACTTAACGCTTCGACATCACGCTGACACCTGCTTGAGGCAAACTGGAGTTCAAACGAATCACAACGACACATCATGAATCCTGATCCCAGCCCCGAGCCAATTCCTGCGAATATTCCGATCCCGCAACTGGTCGGGCAAGTTTATGAATTTGCTCCTGCGACTGTACGAGGTCGAATCCTGGAGCATCTGCTGAGGCCCCTGGGACTGCTCTCGCTGCTTGTCGTGGCCAACGGCATCTTTGCGAAAATCCGGTTTCGCACCGGTTGGCAGGACATGGGCGTGCACCTGGATGATGTACAAAATGTTCAGGTCAGTGATGTCATCGCCCTGGTTGATCGCGTCCAGCTGGTCAGCGTTGAATCGGTTGACAGCCTGGCACAAATAATCAGGGCATCGCCAGTGATGGCTGGTTCGGCGGCGGCGGCGCTGCTTGTGACAGCGCTGGTGCAACGCGCCCGAAGCCGTCCTTTGCAGCATTGACCCTGGGTACTTCGCGCGCAGAATATTTTTCTTTCCCGTCAAGTGGGATCTTCAACGGCATCCTCATTCTTGGGTACAAAAACCATTCGGGTGTTGGCATTGAAATCCATCAGACCGGCATAACGGCCCCACGCAATCATGGTCTGAAAAATCTTTTCCGGACTGTCGTACGGCAAGGCACTGGCTATGTCCTTGATCACCCGATCAGCTTCCACCTCGTCATATTCGTGCAGCAGTGCAATGATGATATGAAACAGTCGCAGTTTGAACACCTGTTCGGCAAAAATGGCGCGCCTGCCGCTTCGGTCTGCTGCTACAAAGCGACGCCCCAGTTCGGTAAAGCGAACCTCATCTTTTGGCGTATCGATCAGCTCCAGAATCTCGGCCGCCTTGACCAACGCGATGGTCTCGCCAAACTCTTTGCCAATCTCATCAGAGATGTCGTAGATGTTGGACAGCTCCGGTGAATCATGCAAGATGCTCAGCAAGCCCAGTATCTGGCCAACCGGCACCAGAGGTATCGACTCCATGCGGTTGCGGGCCCGCGATACGGGTTGACCCGCGACCGGTATTTCTATCGGATGGTCGGGCAGCGTGCTGGTGGTGATGCTCTCATGAATGATGCTCACCAGCCTCTCAAATTCCGGGCTCTTGGCATCACGCGGATACGGCAGTGGATTCTCCAGAACCAGGCCGAGCCGCCCCGGGCGCGGAAACAACACCACGATCCGGGTCGCCATTTCCACCGCTTCCTCAATGTTGTGCGTCACCATGAAGATTGAACTCAAACCGGTGCCAGGCGTGCGCCAAAGACTGATTAGTTCCTGACGCAAATTCTCGGCCGTCAGCACATCGAGTGCGCTGAAAGCCTCATCAAGACAAAGCAGCCGGGGCTGCGACACCAGTGCCCGCGCAATACCCACGCGCTGGCGCATGCCACCCGACAGCTCACGCGGATAGGCCGCGTGGTAGTTGCCCAGGCCGATCAGCTCAATGGCCCGGTCCACCGCGACGTCGCGCTCAGCGCGGCTGACCCGGTGCGCCATCAGGCCGACCGCCACGTTTTGCTCGACCGTCAGCCACGGATACAGCGCGAAGGTCTGAAACACCACCGAGGCTTCCTCGTTGATGCCATGCAAAGTCTCGCCCTTGTGCAGCACCCGCCCTGACGTTGGCTCAATCAGCCCGGTCAGACAGCGAAGAATGGTTGATTTGCCGGAACCGGATTGCCCCAGCAAGGCAAGCAACTCGCCTTCATGCACGGCGACGTCAATCTGTTCCAGCACTTTGAGTTCGTGTCCGCCGGCTGTGCTGAAAGATTTGTTCACCGCACGCAATTCTGCGATGGGCGGTGTGGGCGTATTGGCGGTGTTGAGGTTTGTCATGCTGGATTGCGGGTTATTCAACAGTCAGTCGAGCCGGAAGCGGAGTTCGGCAAACGCATAGAGGCGCCGCCACACCAGCTTGTTCATGACCACAACGAACAGCGACATCACCCCAATGCTGGTAATGATGAGAGGGGTGTTACCGCTTTTTGTCACTTCTGCAATGAAGGCACCCAGCCCATCGGCCTTGAGCGTCACGTCGCCCCAGGTCGCAAACTCGGCCACGATACTGGCGTTCCACGCGCCACCGGCCGCGGTGCAGGCGCCGGTTACCCAGAATGGAAATATAGCCGGCAAAATCAGCGTGCGCCACAGTTTCCATTTGCGCAAACCATAGATGCCGGCGACTTCTTTCATTTCATTCGGGATCGCCATCGCTCCGGCAATCACGTTGAACAGGATATACCACTGGGTCCCCATGGCGATCAGCAAAATGCTGCCCCAGTTCATGGGTGTATGCGTCGCGACAAACAGGCCCACCACAATCGGAAACGTCATATTGACCGGAAACGAGGCCCCGATTTGCGCTAGGGGCTGTGCAAACCGGGCCACCTTCGGCTGGAACCCGATCCAGACACCAATCGGCGTCCAGATCAAGGTTGCCAGTACCGTCATTGCCAGCACCCGCAACAGAGTCAAGAAACCAAGCCATACGATGTGCCCAAGGGTCGCCACGGTGAGGGCTCCGTGCAAGGCTGCAATCGCAGCAAAAACGCCGACGATAACCTCGTAGCCTAGCCCTGCTGCCAGCACCAGTCCGGCGACGCGCAGTGGCCAATTCACTGCATCGGGTTGGACCCGCTTTGTGGGTGGTTTAAGCCGTCGAAGCATTTGGTCCAGCGCGTCTTCCAGCGGCTGCCAGAAGTGCAACTTGAGCCAGGTGAAGACATAGGTGCCACGCAGCAGGTTGTACACCCACGAGGTTGGTGGTAAGCCGGATTCGGTGAGTTCGATCTTGAACTTGTCGGCCCAGGCCAGCAGCGGCCGCCAGATCAGCTGGTCGCTCATCAACAGCAGGACCAGCATGGCAATGACGGCCAACAGGGCGGCATGGTTGTCGCCCTTTTCAATCGCCATGGCCATGTAGGAACCGAGTCCTGGCAACTTGATGTCCTTGTTCATGACGCTGATGGCTTCGCTTTGCGCTACAAAAAACCAACCGCCGCCAAACGACATCATTGAATTCCAGATCAGGCTGTGCGCTGAGGCGGGTAACTCCAGCGTGCGAAATCTTTGCCAGCGGCTCAAGCCATAGCCCGCTGCCGCCTCCTGCATGTCATTGGGTATCGTCACCATCGAATGGTAAAAACCAAACGCCATGTTCCAGACCTGACCGGTGAAGATCGCAAAGATGGCGGCACATTCCACGCCCAGCAGACTGCCGGGAAAAAGTGCCATGAAGCCAGCCACCGTGGCCGACAGGAAGCCAAGTACCGGCACCGACTGCAGCACGTCCAGCGCCGGAAGAATGACCGCCCGCGCCGTGTTATTTTTGGCCGCCAGATAGCCCAGTGAAATGGCAAAAAACAATGAAAAACCGAAGGCAATCCACATGCGCAGCAGCGTGCGTCCCGCATAGTAAGGAATTTGCCCGGTTGAAAAGTCCAGCACCGGAACGGTGGTCGGATCAAAAGCCACCAGCATGCCGTGACCAAAATGCAAGACGCTCCACAGGACCCCAAAGAGGGTCAGCAAAACAAGGCCGTCGATCCAGCTGAAGTTCGGATGCTTGCTTTCAATGATCAATTGCGGAGAAGTGCTTTTCATGAATCGCCGATGGTAGCAAGACAGATCTCAAATTCCCGGATTCAATGATCGAAAAATGTTGGCGCTGACCATTCAGTAACGACACAAAAATGACACATTCCCGATGTCAAAAATAGCTACATGGCCTTGAACAGGTGAACGTAGAGCCGGCTCACCGGCAGCTTTTCTGCTCTGCCACGCAGTGACACGCTGAGTTTGCCGGCCTCGTCGCGCGTCACGGTTTCAATCTGTTCGACATTGACCACCGTGCCGCGGTGGATTTGCCAGAAGGTGTTGCTATCGAGCTGGGGCAACAACTCTTTGAGCGGTGTGCGGATCAGGTATTCATGGGTTGCGGTCAGCACCCGCACGTATTTGTCGGCGGCTTCGAAATAAACCACGTCTGGCACCGCCACCATGCGGACGTTGGTGCCGACGCTGGCCTGGATCATTTTCAGCGGCGTCACCGTGCGTTGTGGCGTCGCGCCCAGCAGACCTCGCAATTGCCCCAAGGTGGTTTCAAAGTTGAAAGCGGCTTGGGCCCGATTGGCGAGGGCCAGCTGCAGTTTTAACACCGTTTTTTTCAGGCGGGCGGCTTGCACCGGCTTGAGCAGGTAGTCCATCGCCTGCGCCTCGAAGGCAGCCATGGCGTACTGGTCGTAGGCGGTAATGAACACCAGGGCCGGGAACGGCTTGCCCGTTGTGGCATCGGTGTTCCAGCGGTCTGCCAGCTCTGCGGCGGCCTCCAGTCCGTTTTGTCCCGGCATGCGGATGTCGAAAAAAAGCACCTCGGGTTTGAGTTGCAGTGCCTGCGTAACGGCCGACGCGCCATCACCCACCACGGCCACAATCTGCAGCTCGGGCCAGGCCTGTGCCAGCTCGGCTTGCAGTGCCGTTGCCAGCAGCGGTTCGTCCTCGGCAATCAGGGCGGTTGGGGCGGTGAACTGGTTCATGGCAGGCTCATGTTTTGCAGGGAAAAGCAACCCTGGCCCGGGTACCCATGGTATGACCGGCCAGCAGTTCAAAGACACCTTGTTGGCCATAGGCGGTGGCTAGGCGATCACGCACTTGCGTCAAGCCGAACCCGCCCGCGGTAGCGTTGTCCGGGGGTGGGCCGACGCCGGTGTCCAGCACTTCCAGCATCAGCCGTCCATCGGCCTGGCGCGCCCGTACCGTGATGCTGCCGCCTTCCACCTTGGGTTCCAGTCCGTGCTTGATGGCGTTTTCCACCAGCGGCTGCAACAGCAGGGGCGGCATCACAAGTTCCGCCAATTCACAGGGCAGGTCCAGTGTGTACTGCAAGCGTGGTCCCATGCGCACGGCCATCAGTTCCAGGTAGTCGTGCAAGCGGTCGAACTCGGCACGTAAAGTGTGTTCGGTGGCGCGCGAGGCGGACAACGTGGCCCGCAGGTAAGCCACCAACCGGTCCAGCATCTCCTGGGCCTGCGCCGGGTTCGCGCCAATCAGGACGCGCAGGTTGGCCAGGGTGTTGAACAGCATGTGCGGCTCCAGCTGGCTTTGCAGCAGCAAGAGTTTCGATTCGGCCGCATGGCGCTGGGCCGCTTCTGTCTGCGCGCTGGCGTGGGCCATGTCTTCACGGGCCGACGCCAGTTGTTCGCGGCTCATGAAGTAATAGGTCAGGCCGCCACCCGCCGTCAAACTCATGAGCAGATAGCCGAAGATCTGGCGTGGATGCTCGGTCCAGATGCCACCGGTCTCCTGGTTGAGCAGCCAGGCGGCAAGGTAAAGTCCCACGAAGTAGCCCAGCGTGACACTGATCGGTACGATCAGGTACAGGCGCCGCCATTGCAATGCGCGGTTCGTGATCAGGTAGCGTTGCCCGACTTCAATCAGCAACCAGATGCTCAAGCCAATGCAATGGGAATAGACCAGAGTGCCGCCAAAATCGCCGCCATCAAAGGCGGTCAGGCCCAGGGCAATCACGGTGTTGAGGGTCAGCCCCGGCAAGCTGCGCTGCATCAGCATCAGTGCCATCGATCGGCGGCTGGTCGGTGACGCCATCAGAGTCACGATTTGTCCTGCTGCTTTTGAAGCCGCTGGCGCTCTTGTTGCACCAGACTTTCACGAAAACCGCTGCCCAGCGGCGCTGCAAACACCACCACGCCGTGGATCAGCAAGCCCAGACCCCAGCCGAAAGCCGGGAACACCGCCCAGTGTCGACCGCTAAAGGTCGAAAGCAGAGCCAGGCCGGTGTTGACGCAGATAAACACAAAGGCATGGATGTACCAGCCCATTTTTCGCCCGGCACGCTTGCGTGCCAGGCGGTCAAGATCTTCAGGGGACATGGTGGGATTCATTCAGGGCTCCTGAAAAAAAAGCTGATGTGCGGCGCATTGGCTGCGATTCAACCCGCCACTATAGTGCCGGGCAGTCGGTCGATTTGCATGGCCAGCCGCCATAAGCGTCCAGCACGCGCCAGGAAGACGCCGCTGAAGGCGCCGTAGAGGGCGCTAAAACCCAGGCTGAAGCCGGCATCGAATGCCAACGTCGGCTGCATGGCAGTGGCGGCACCGACAACGTACTTGGTTGCAAAAAGGCCCAATATCAGCATGAGCGGTACCCAGCTGCCCGGTAGCGTGAAGCGTTGTGTTGCCGGGTCGTAGCGGCATGCATCGGACAATGGCAGTTGCATGACGGCGCTCGCCATCAAGGCCACGGCGCCCAACCAGACCAGCAGGACTTGCGAGTTGCCACCGAAGGCGGTCACAGTGCCGTATAGCGACAGGCCGATCATGGCCAGTGGCATGACAGTACTGCGCCTGAGGGAAGCGCTACGGCTAACGGCCTGGCTCAAGCCCAGCCAGAGCAAAGCCAGCAGCAAAAGCCAGACCCAGCGCGGGGTGTGGATGAGAATTTGATTGAGCATGATGATGTCCTTGGTGCAAAGGTGATGGCCGCACTGTGCCTGCGCACAGTTCTGATTGCGCGTGCCGTGCGACGAAACGCGCAAAACTGCAGCTGATTGGTTGCCAGCAGGCGCGAAATTTCTTTGCTGACACCATACCCGGCGTTCAAGTGACCATGGCTGCCAGATAGACGGTGCAAAACTCGGGCGGCATGCGACGCGCCCGCCCACTGCTCAGTTCAATGCAAACCAGATCCCAGCGGCCGCGCAGGATGGTGGCCTGATCCCGGTTGCGGATCAACTGGAAGCGGCGTTCCATGGTCAATTTGCCGTCGCTGGCGGTGAGCCACGTGGCCAGTGTGAGCTCGTCGTCAGGTACCGTGGGCAGCAGATAGTCATATTCGCCGCGACGGATCGCCATCGCCCGGTCCAGCCGCTGATAGTCGGCCAGACTCAAACCCAACGCTTGCGAATGGGCCCAACCGATTCTCTCGCACCACTGCACGTAGACCGCGTTGTTGGTGTGATTCAAACCATCGATGTCATCGCCGTGCGGCGTGGCGGGCAGGGTGAAAGGGTGCGGATAGTCCCAGACCATAAGAATTGCTTGCAGATTGAAAGAAGATCATCTTATCCACCCGGGACAGCAGTCTGTTCGGTGGACAATAGCGCGGTCGGAAATTGGGTTCTGACACCCTGTCACTTTTTCTGGAGAAGTTGTTGGATATTGCATTGCTGATCAAAGCCACCATCATGGGCGTGGTCGAGGGCTTGACCGAATTCCTGCCCATTTCATCCACCGGGCACCTGATTCTGGCCGGCTCTCTGCTGGGTTTTGACGATGACAAAGCCAAGGTGTTTGACATTGCGATCCAGACCGGTGCCATTTTTGCCGTGATTCTGGTTTACTGGCAGAAGATTCGTGACACTGTGCTGGCTTTGCCAACGGAAAAACAGGCGCAGCGCTTTGCCTTGAATGTGTTCATTGCCTTTGTGCCGGCAGTCATTCTGGGTCTGTTGTTCGGCAAAGCGATCAAGGCACATCTGTTCACACCAATGGTGGTGGCGAGCACTTTTATTCTGGGTGGCTTCATAATTTTGTGGGCCGAGCGGCGCCAGCAGATCAACCCGACGCTGGCCCGCATTCAGGAGGTGGAACAGATGACGCCGCTGGACGCCCTGAAGGTCGGCCTGGCGCAGTGCCTGGCCATGATTCCGGGTACCAGCCGCAGTGGCGCCACCATCATTGGCGGCATGCTGCTGGGGTTGAGTCGCAAGGCGGCCACCGATTTTTCTTTTTACCTGGCGATTCCGACCTTGATCGGCGCCGGGGTTTACAGTTTGTACAAGGAGCGTGCCCTGTTGTCAGTGACCGACTTGCCCTTGTTTGCGGTCGGTCTGGTGGTCTCGTTCCTCAGTGCCTGGCTGTGTATCCGCTGGCTGCTGCGCTACATTGCGACGCACAGCTTCGCCGGCTTTGCTTACTACCGCATCGTCTTTGGCATCGTAGTGCTGGCCAC
>JANXLW010000412.1 GCA_025354965.1 Betaproteobacteria bacterium | reverse complement strand
CCCGCAACGAGCGACTATGAAACCGCTTTTGCGTTGGCTGGGTTGGCTGGCCGTGACCGCCGTGGTGCTACAGCTTTTCTTTGTGCTGCGCATTGCCGCGATGGCAGTGTTGGCCCCCGAGTCCACCACCTTCGAACGCTCCGAAGCCTGGCGCGTGTTCAACCAGAAAGGTCGCTTGCCGTGGCGCCAGCAGTGGGTCGATTACCCGCAGATTTCCGACAACCTCAAACGCGCCGTTATTGCCAGCGAAGATGACGGCTTCAGCAATCACGACGGCGTGGACTGGGATGCACTGGAGAAAGCCTGGCAAAAAAATGCCAAGGCTGAGATACAGGCAGCTAAAACACAGATCGTCAAGAAACCTGGTGCCGCAGCCAGCAGCAGCAAACCGGTGGTTCGCCTGCCCAAAGTTGTCGGTGGCTCCACCATCACGCAGCAACTGGCAAAAAACCTGTTCCTGTCGGGTGAGCGCACCTTGCTGCGCAAAGGCCAGGAGTTTGTACTGACCCTGTTGCTGGAAGCCCTTCTCGGCAAGCAGCGCATCCTGGAGATTTACCTCAACAGTGTCGAGTGGGGTGAGGGCGTCTTTGGCGCCGAGGCTGCGGCGCAGCATTACTTTCGCAAACCGGCGTCCCGACTGAACGCCTATGAGGCGGCGCGGCTGGCGGTGATGCTGCCGCGCCCCAAGTACTTTGAAAGAACACCCAACTCCAGCTATCTGGCGGAACGCGCCAGTGTGATTGCCAACCGCCTGGGCGGCGCCGAATTACCTTGACCCGCATGCGAATCCTCGGCATTGACCCCGGCCTGCGCACCACCGGTTTTGGCATCATCGACGTGGCTGGTTCGGGGCTCGCCTACGTTGCCAGCGGCACCATCAGCACGACGCATCTGGACAAAGGGCAATTGCCGGCGCGGCTTAAGGTTTTGTTCGACGGCATCGTTGAGGTGGTGGCGCGTTATCAGCCCGATGGCGCCTCGGTCGAAATCGTCTTCGTCAACGTCAATCCACAGTCGACATTGTTGCTGGGCCAGGCCCGTGGTGCTTGCATCACCGCGCTGGTCGCAAGCGATTTGCCGGTGGCCGAGTACACCGCGCTGCAAATGAAACAGGCCGTGGTGGGCTACGGCCGCGCCGATAAGACACAAGTGCAGGAGATGGTGCGCCGCCTGCTGCAACTACCTGCTTTACCCGGCCCCGACGCGGCCGATGCGCTGGGCCTGGCCATCACCCATGCCCACGCCGCCAAAGCGATGGCAAGGCTGGCGCAGGCCGACGGCGTCGGCGGTGCGGGCAGCGGCAAATACAAAGCGGGGCGCAGCCGTTAGTCGTTTGATTTGCCGCCCCTGTCGCCGCCTTTACACTCAGTTTAATGCGATCGATTGAACCCGAAACCAACACCACGCAAGCGCAAGCACCGCTACCCGATAAGGATAATTAAATGAGCCACATTCTTCTGATTTACTCCACCACCGACGGTCACACGCCACGAATTTGCGAACGCATGCGCCAGCTTATGGTGCAGCAGGGGCAAACTGCCACGGTGGTGCCGCTGACGCAGGCCGATGCGCTGGATTTGTCCGGTTTTGACAAGATTGTCATAGGCGCCAGCATCCGTTACGGCAAACACCAGCCGCAGGTGGCGCAGTTCATCGATCGCCACCAGACGCTGCTGGAAAGTAAAGCCAACGCTTTTTTTACCGTGAACATCGTGGCCCGCAAGCCGGAAAAAAATCAGCCCGACAGCAACCCTTACCTGATCAAGTTTCTGCGCCAAATTAGCTGGAAACCGAAACTTCTGGGTGTCTTCGCCGGCAAACTGGACTACCCGAGCTACCGCTTTTTTGACCGCCTGATGATTCGCTTCATCATGCTCTTGACGGATGGTCCGACTGACCCCAAGTCGGTGATCGAGTTCACCGACTGGCGGCAGGTCGAGGCCTTTGCTCGAAAGGTCTGTGAAATGCCCTGAATCAGGCGTGCGTCAGGGCTTGGGCTTCTGCATCAGACCGAACCCGCCTTTGGAGCGCGCGTCGGCGATTTCGGCTTCCACTTGTATCGCGTCTGGCGAACCCGGTGGCAGCACAGTCAGCACTTTTTCCCAGTGAGTCACAGCCTGGGCATAGTCGGCACGCCGGAACGCGGCAGCACCTGCCATCATCAACGCTATCGGGTGTTTCGGATTCAAGGTCAGAGCCTTGTTCACCAACGCCAGCGGCCGTCCCTCAATGTTGCCAGCGCGCGTTGCCATCACATCGGCATACTGCGTCAACAGATCAGGGTCCGAGTCCACCAGCTTGCCCGCCTTGGCGTAAGCCTGCTCTGCCTCCGGCAAACGGCCCTGCACCTTGTAAGCTCGCGCCAGCCGCACCCAGCCCGGCAAATCTGCCGGATTGGCTTTCAGGCGTGCGGCCAGACCATCAATCATCTGGTTTATTTTTTCCGGCGTCATGGCGCCGGCTGCGCCGGCATCGACCGGCGGCAACTTGCCGGCGTCAGCACCGCTCATTTTGGCAGCGGGCACGGCGGGTGATTTGGTGGCGCCCGACATTCCCGACTTGGCACGCGCATCGGCAATGTCGGCCTCAACTTGCTGTGCGTCCGGCGAGCCGGGCTCCAACAAGGTCAGCAGCTTTTCCCACTGTGCGACAGCAACGGTGAAATCGGAGCGTCGGTAGGCGGCAACACCCGACATCATGAGGCCCATGGGATGTTGTGGGTTCAGTGCCAGTGCCTTGTTGACCAGTTCCAGCGGCTTGCCTTCAATATTGTTGCCGGCCCGCACCGCCAACAGATCAGCGTAATCCACCAGCAGGTCCGGCTCATTGTTGACCAGTTCACCGGCTTTCAAAAAGGCCTGCTCGGCTTCGGCAAACCGCCCCATCACTTTGTAAGAACGCGCCAGCATGGCCCAGCCTCTGGGGTCATCGGGGCTGGCTTTCAAGCGCTCTGCCAATTTGTCAACCATCTGCGCGACTTTGTCGTCATTCATTTTTTGCGTTGCCACCGGATCGATCGCCGCCGGTGAACCCAGCCACCAGTACATACTGCCTGCACCGAGCGGAAACAGCAGCGCAATCACCGCTGCGGTACGTCGTGCGCTCCAGAAACCGGAATGGCTGGCCTGTTGCACCAGAGCCGGCTCCTGCGTGTCGTCCAGCAGGCGCAACTGCAATTCGTCTTTGCTGGCTTCACTGTCCGCCACCGAAATTAGGCCACGCGCCACGTCGCGCTCCAAAGTATCGAGTTGATCACGATAAATGGAAGCGTTCAGGCGCTGGGCGGAAACCCCGGCGCGCGTCACGGACCACAGCAGCGGACGCACCAGCCAAGCCAGTGCCAGCAGTGTCAATACCACTGCCATAGCAATAAAAACAGTCATGAGGAAGTTTCCGTATCTTTGAGAAGAGATTGCGCCTTTTTGCGCTGCTCCGGATCAAGCGTGGGCGCCGCCGAGTTGCCGCGCAGGCTGCGGCGCACCGTGCGCACCAGCACCACCAAGGCGCCGATGAGCAGCAAAAAGGGGCCAAACCACAGCATCCAGGTCACCGGTTTGACGGGCGGGCGGTAACGCACAAAGTCGCCATAGCGGCTGACCATGTATTCCATGATTTCAGCGTCGGTTTTTTTGGCCCGAATGAGGGTGCGCAGCTCGCGTCGCAAATCTTCTGCCAGGTCGGCGCGCGAACCGGCCAGCGACTCGTTCTGACAGACCAGACAGCGCAATTCTTCCGAAATGGCAATCAGGCGCTGCTCGACCACCGGGTCTTCGGCCAAAGGTGTTGCGACCCCGGCATGGGCCGAAAAAGTGCACTGCAGCGCAAGAACAAGTGCCAGCCAATATTTCATAGTTGCAGCTTCTGTATCAGGGGAATGATCTTGTCGCGCAAGGCTTCCTCGGTCACCGGACCAATCTGCTTGTAGCGAATCACACCCAGCTTGTCGATCAGAAAGCTTTCGGGCACGCCATAAACGCCGAAGTCGATGCCGATGCGGCCATCCTGGTCGGTGATGGAAAGGTCGTAGGGATCGCCATAGCGGGCCAGCCATTTCAAGCCTTCCGAGTTTTGATCTTTGTAGTCGAGACCAATCACCGGAATCGTCTTGGTCTTGGCATACTCCATCAGTATCGGATGTTCCTGGCGGCAGGCAACGCACCAGGACGCCCAGGTATTGAGGATCCAGACTTTGCCCAACATGTCCTTGGCAGAAAACTGCTGCTCCGGCGCCTGCAGCCTAGGTGCCGAGAACTGCGGTGCCGGCTTGCCGATCAGTGGTGACGGCACTTCGTGCGGATCACGCGTCAGGCCGATCGCCAGAAACACCACCAGGACAATAAAAATACCCAGGGGAATGAGTGCTTTCTTCATGCGGCAACACCTTTCGCCTCAGAAGCCCCCACACCGGCTGTCACCTTGCGGCGATAGCGCCGGTCCAGCGCCGCCATGCCACCGCCCAAGGCCATCATGAGACAGCCGAACCAGATCCAGACGACAAAAGGTTTGTGGTAAACCCGCACCGCCCAAGCGGGACTGCCGCCACCCTCCAGACGCTCACCCAGTGAGACATAAACGTCGCGGAATAAGTTGCTGTCGATGGCGGTTTCGGTCATTGGCATGGTGGAGGAGAAATAGGTACGCTTCTCGGGCAGCAGGGTACGCAAAACCTTGCCGTCTTTGATGAGTTCAACTTCACCCCGATCCGCGTTGTAGTTGGGGCCTGGCACCTCACGAATACCGGTCAAGCGAAACGTGTAACCAGCCACCACGACAGTGTCGCCAACCACCATGCGCACGTCTTTTTCAGTCTCATAGGCCTTGACCATGGTGACGCCCACCACAAACACGGCAATACCAATGTGCGCCATATGCATGCCCCAAAACGATATGGGCGTCGCCCTCCAGTTGACTGTGTCCTTGAGCTGACGGTAAATCTGCTGCCCGGACGCCAGCAC
>JANXLW010000357.1 GCA_025354965.1 Betaproteobacteria bacterium | reverse complement strand
CCGAAATCGTGGCCCGCTCCGTCGCCGCCGAGCTGACCAAACAGCTCGGCCAGAGCGTCTATGTTGAAAACAAACCGGGGGGTGCAGGCGTGATTGCCATGTCTGAAGTGGCCAAAGCCGCGCCCGATGGCCACACCCTCATCCTGACCCATGTCGGCACGATGGCGGTCAACCCCTACATGCTGGCCAATCAACCGTATGACGTCAACAAGGACTTCATGCCCGTCACGCTACTGGCCAAGGTGCCCAATGTGTTTGTGATCCACCCCGACCTGCCTGCCAAAACTTTCAAAGAGTTTGTCGCCTACGTCAAGAAGAACCCCGGCAAACTCAACTACGGCTCCGCCGGCAACGCCAGCGCAGGCCACTTGGCGATGGAGTATTTGAAGCTTGTCACCGGCATGTTCATGACCCACATCCCTTACCGCGGCACCGGGCCGCAACTCGCCGACCTGCTGGCTGGCCGCCTGCAAGCCTCCAGCGCCGGCATGCCGGCTTTGGGCGCCCACATCCGCGCGGGCAAGCTGCGCGCGATTGCGGTGGGCACGCTGCAACGCATCCCTGCCTTGCCCGACGTGCCCACGGTGCAGGAGATGGGTTTCAAGAACTTCGAGACATCGCAGTGGTATGGCATTCACCTGCCCGCAGGCACGCCGCCCGACATCGTCAAACGATTGCAGGAGGAGTCACTCAAAGCCCTGAAGTCTTCGGCAGTGACAGAGCGTTTTGCCAATGACAACGCAGTCGGTGGCGGCGGGCCGTCTGCCGATTACGCGGCCTTTATTGCAGGCGAGCAGAAGGTCTGGAGCGATATTGTCAAACGGGCGAGCATCAAGGCGGATTGAGAACGCACCCTGCGGCCGGTCAATTTTCTGGCGCAAACATGGTTTGTAAGACAGCCAAAGCGCGTTTCAGTGTTGTGCTGTGAACCGCGCCTTCACGGCGTACCAGTCGAACCTTGTCCAGCGTTCGTATTTGATCCAGCAAAATGAGGCCGCTTTTGCCTTTGAAGGTAAGCGGCACGCGAAACGCGGCGGGTCGGGAGCCGGTCGTCATGGGAGCCACGATCACCGTGCGCAGATGGTTGTGCATTTCGGGTGGCGAAATCAACACGCAAGGACGTGTTTTCTGAATCTCATTTCCCACTGTTGGATCAAGCTGCGCCAACCAGACCTCACCCGTCGCCAGTTGCACGGACGCTACCATTTCAGGTCTTTGTCGTCGGCGTTGGCAAATTCAGGCCACACCAAAACGGCATCGCCGGACTGGGCAACACGCTGGCTGTCAGCCGCCCATCCTTCACGTGGATTTCTCTTTAACGGGCGAATTTCAATTACCCCATTTTTGACCTGCAGGTCAGCCGCATCGAGCAGCCCGGTCTGTTCAAGAATTGGCTTGGGGATGAGCACGCCTTTGGAATTGCCCATGGTGCGGATGGCGACCTGCATGGTTAGACTTTCCTTTGGAGAAGCACAATGTTAGCACGAAAACATTTTTTGGATACTTTATGGCTGGGTTATGCAGCCCGGTCCCCTTTCCTTATCACCACTACCTACGTTGTTGACCACTGCGGTTACGTGAATGACGGCAGTGCGGCGCAGGAGTTGATTGCCAATACCTGCTTTCTGGTCACCCAGTTGCACTATCTGGATTGTGGGTCAGCGGCAATTCGTGGCTGTCAAAGCAATACTATTGCCGTCAATGGTTGTCGCCGATGGCGGTGTGCTGACAATACTGTTACCGATGTCGAGAGCATGGCGCTACCCTAAAAGCTAGTTATAGAAGTGGCGTGGTCAATTGCGGTATCCAGAGCTTTGCCAGTACCCGCTGGGTCATCGACTGCATCCTGAATCCCCACAATTGCGGAAAGGGTGAATCCACGATACGGTTTTGTGATCACAACATCCCCCCAGACTGATCGCTGCAGTGCTGTTGCCATCTTCGGTAAACCGGTAGACAACACCCTGTCAATTCTGTTCCAGTCTTGGTCACCACTATTTGACCATGCTGCGTCAAACTTAACCTTCCGCTGCTCTGGCAATGTAGTTAACTTGAGTGCCAAACCATTAGGAAACCTGAGAGTAGCCGTAGAGTTAGCGTCCGACCATTCATAACCACGCATGTGCTCGGTCCTGACCGCTATTTCTTCCGTAATTACGTCGAGAATTTGGGGCGTTCCGTTTCCTGTCAGCATTGTTTGCAGCGAGGCAATCTCGCCCTCAATTTGCGACAGCGTCCATCGCTGCAATTGATCATCTCTCGTAGTATTCAATACTAAACGGGCAACTCGACGAGGCACTGACTCCCAGCTACTGCATGAAAGTTGTTCAAAAGTCTTAAATAGGTCTTTTTCCCAAGTTCCATGAAGATGTTGGTCAGGAAACGGGTTCACGCCTGTACACATGTAGTACAAAGTCATTCCGATACCGTACGAATCCACTAACGAGCTACGCGTCGTCTGCTTGCTGCGCCCGCCCCTCTGCTCTGGAGCTAAGTATCCAAACGCGGGGCTATGCATTATTGAATGGTCTTCTGCTCCTTTGTGCCAAGACAAGTCAAAGTCCAGCACGACTACCTTCCAATCCTCTATGCCCGAGTAACTCTCCTCGACCATGATATTTGCCGGGCGGATGTCTCTGTGCAGCACCCGCTCCGGGAGCGCGTGACATGTCCGAATGGTCTGTGCGAGCTTTGAGCCTACCGTCAACCGTTCGGGCCACCCTCTCATCAGACGTGATTCAACGAGTTCCGTCAGACTCCGACCGTCAGTCCAGTTCATTACGAGTGTTGGTGGAATCTCGGCCGCATCAATGAATTTAATAACTCCATCAAGATCCCTTTCAGTGAGAATCCGAAGTGAGTTCACGCCCCTTCTGAAATTTTTAAGGAATCCTGATTTACGAAAGTTATCAGTCTTTAGAATTTTGATTGCCACTTCGCCCCCGTCTTTGTCATATGCCTTGAAGACTGTGCCGAAAGCCCCTCCTGCAACCTCCTGAGTCAAATGGTAGCCAAGAAACTTATTCTCATCGGTAACGGTGGATGCATACCAACTTCGATGAACCGCCCTCCCATACCGGGTCAGAAATTCAATATATTCTAGATCTCGTTTTTTTATGTCTGTCTGCCCTAAGATCAGCTTAGCCTCCAAGTTCAACGCTATTCGAATCGTTTCTTCAGACTCTTTTACTAAGTCTTCAGGCGCTGGTAATACTTGCGGCGCCCCAAGCACCTGTGATAAAGCAACATCTATTCTGTAAATTTTGTTTTTGGTTCTGAGTGTGTTGCGCGATAGCGTCGGGTCAGGGCTTCATGTTCAGGTAGATTTTTGCGGTCATCCACTCCTCATCTTGTTCGGCCAGCAAGGCACTCACCA
>JANXLW010000223.1 GCA_025354965.1 Betaproteobacteria bacterium | reverse complement strand
ACCCCGGCGGGGACCTTGACGTGTTGCTCACAGAAGTCAGGCGCCGCGGGCTGACTCTGACGCAGATCTGGCTAACCCATGCCCACATTGATCATGCGGGCGGTGCCGCTGAGTTGGCCTCGAGTCTCAAGCTGCCGATTGTTGGCCCGCATCCGGCGGATCAATTCTGGATTGATGGCTTGAGCGCACAGGCTCGCATGTTTGGGTTTCCCCACGCGGACACTTTCACACCCACGCGCTGGTTGTTTGACGCTGACACGGTCACGCTGGGCCATTGCACATTGAATGTGCGCCACTGTCCTGGCCACACACCGGGTCATGTGGTGTTTTATTCGCCGGACATTGGTCGCGCTTTTGTCGGCGATGTGCTGTTTGCCGGCTCGATCGGTCGCACCGATCTGCCGCAGGGTGATCACGCCACGCTGATTGCCAGCATCGTCGAGCGCTTGTGGCCGATGGGCGACGCCACCGTGTTTATCCCCGGCCACGGACCGCAGAGCACCTTCGGGCATGAACGGCGCAGCAACGCGTATGTTGGTGGCACTTAAGTGAGTGTCGGCGCCGGTCATACGCGCACCCTTGCCCCTGTGCAGTCGGTTGCCGCTTTCTTTTTCATAGCGTTGCCCTGGCTCAATCCGTTTTCATATGGACCTTCACCGTCCGTTGTGCAGTGGTTGTTTACGCTTTGGAGTCTGGCTTTTTTTTTGCTGCTGGCCCCACGCGGGCGCCTGGCTGATGTCGCCGCCTCAGCCTGGTTGGCGGCTGCGCTGCTGAGCTCGCTGATCGGCCTGCTCCAGTATTTTGGCGCGACCGCCCTGTTTGGACCCTGGGTCAACAGTACCAGCGTTGGCGAGGCCTTCGCCAATCTTCGTCAGCGCAACCAGTTTGCGACGCTGACCAACATCGGTTTGGCGGCCTTGTTGTGGTGGGTGGCGCATTTGACCCGGCGCCACTGGCCAGGTGTTCTTTGCATGGTGGCAGCAGCTCTGCTGGCCGTGGGCAACGCGGCTTCGTCATCGCGTACCGGACTGGTGCAGCTTGTGCTGCTGACGAGCTTGACTTTGATGTGGGGCGGTTGGCGCCAGTTGGCCCAACGTCGGGTCGTGCTGGCGGCGTTACTGGCTTACGGTGTTGCCGCCTTGGCGTTGCCGGTATTGGCGGGACTGAACCCGCATGCCACCGGGATCCTGGTGCGCTTGCATGACGGCGACTCGCAATGCGGCAGTCGCTTGACCCTGTGGGCCAATGTGTTGCAGCTGATTGCCCAGAAACCCTGGTTGGGTTGGGGCTGGGGCGAGCTCGATTACGCGCATTTCATCACGCTTTATCCGGGCGCACGTTTTTGCGACATTTTGGACAACGCGCATAACCTGCCCTTGCATCTGGCGGTAGAACTGGGCGTGCCGCTGGCGTTGGCGCTGTGCGTTGGCGCTGCGTGGCTGGTATGGCGGGCCAAGCCCTGGCTTGAGCGAGACGCTACCCGCCGACTGGCGTGGACCGTGCTGGCCGTCATTTTGTTGCACAGCATGCTGGAATATCCGCTGTGGTATGGGCCGTTCCAGGTGGCGTTTGGTTTGAGTCTCTGGCTGTTGTGGCGAGCGCCTGATCGGCCGGCCGCAAGGTCAGACGGTGTCGGATGGTGGACCACCGGTCTGTCGGCACTGGCAGCCGCATTGATTGTGGCCATCGTTGCCTACGCCGGCTGGGACTATCACCGCATCAGCCAGATCTACCTGAGCCCTCCATTGCGTTCCGATGCGTACCGCGACAACACCCTGGAGAAGATCAAGGACTCGTGGCTGTTTCAGAATTCAGTGCGTTTTGCCGTACTCACCACTACCCCGCTGACGCGTGACAATGCGGCGCACATCCATCAACTGGCGACTGACTTGTTGCACTTTTCACCGGAGGCAAGCGTGGTTGAAAAATGTATCGAGAGTGCCACGCTGCTGGGGCATGACGACGAGGCGCAGTTTTACCGGGTTCGCTACCAGGCCGCATTTCCCGAAAGTTATGCACAGTGGGCCGCGCAACACGGGTCAAGAGACAGCCATCAAGGGATGGTTACTCCACCCTGAAACTACCCGACTTGCCGCCATGTTTTTCCAGCAGCTTGACGTCGGTGATGGTCATGCCGCGGTCCACCGCCTTGCACATATCGTAAATGGTGAGCAGCGCCACTTGCACCGCGGTCAGGGCCTCCATCTCGACGCCGGTCGGGCCGACGGTCTCTACCGTTGCCTTGCAAAATATGCCGCTAGTCATCGATTCATGTTGGCGAACGATTTCAAAATCAATCGCAATGCGGGTCAGCGCGAGCGGGTGGCACAGGGGAATCAGGTCGCCGGTTTTTTTCGCTGCCATGATGCCGGCGACGCGCGCGATACCCAGTACGTCGCCCTTTTTTGCGTTACCCGCCTCGATGATGGTCAGCGTTGCGGGCTGCATTTCAATGCGGCCCCCGGCTACCGCAATGCGGTGTGTGCTGCTCTTGCCGGCGACATCCACCATGTGGGCTTGGCCCTGGGAGTCAAAATGGGTGAGAGGATTCATAAGGAAATTCGTTACAGTTGAACAATCCTTGGCAGTCGCCAATTTACATTGCCTTCACATTGGACCCGCATCATACGATCATGCCAACACAGGTTGCCCCTTATGGAGCAGAGCGCTTTCAGTCATGCGAAATTTACTTTGAGCTATTTTTTTAGATCAACTCGATTTCCTGTCATCGCAAACCGGGTGAAGGTGGCCATTGTGTTGACGGCGATAGGCGCGCTCGGGCACGCACCGTTGCAGGCCCAGTCCGACGTTGCACTACCCGGACAGAAGAGCCCGCAATCGTCTCGCCAATTACCAACGCTGGGTGACGGCAGCGAACTGACCAGTAGCGCCGAACGGCGCCTGGGTCAGCGTATCGCCCGCGAGATCTACCGGGACCCGGACTATATTGACGACCCGGTGTTGGCCGAATATGTGCAGGGTATCTGGCAACCCCTGCTGGAAGCAGCACGTGCGCGGGGCGATCTATCCAGCGAGCTCGATGAGCGATTTGCCTGGGAAATCATGCTGGGACGCGACCGCACGGTCAATGCTTTTGCCCTGCCTGGTGGTTATTTTGGTGTCCATCTCGGCTTGATTGCGGTGGTTGGCAGCCGGGACGAACTGGCCTCGGTGTTGGGGCATGAACTCAGTCACGTCACACAACGCCACATTTCGCGTCTGATTGCGAAACAGAGTCAGCAGACACCATGGATGATTGGTGCCATGATTCTGGGCGCTCTGGCCGCCAGCAAGAGTCCGGATGCCGGCAGCGCACTGATCGTCGGCGGGCAGGCGGTTGCAGCCCAGAATCAGCTCAATTTCACGCGCGACAGGGAGCGCGAGGCCGACCGCGTGGGTTTTGGGGTGATGACCCAAGCCGGCTTTGATGCGCAGGGTTTTGTGTCGATGTTCGACAAGTTGCAGCAGGCCTCCCGGCTCAATGACAATGGCGCCTACCCCTACCTGCGAAGTCACCCGTTGACCACAGAGAGGATCGCTGACATGCAGTCGCGGGTTGCACTGGTTGTGCCGAGCGCGACCAGCACCGTGCCGTCGATTGAACATGCCATGATCGCCGCCCGGGCACGCGTGTTGTCCAACCCTGGTGTGGACGCTTTGCGGGCCATTGCGTCGGAGGCTGTCACCACCCAGTTGGTTACTTTAGGTACTGCGCGTCAGGCCGGGGTGTTGTATGGTGCGACCCTCGCCGCCGTTCAGTTGCGTGATTTTTCCGGCGCCAAGGACTCTCTGAGTCGCATGGCGGAGTTGGTGCATTCCGACGCCCGCGCAGCCCGCTTGTCCCATTTGCTGGAAGTTGAAGTTGCCTTGGCGGCGGCGGACCCGCCAGCTGCTGCGACACTATTGAATGCCATCACGGTGTCGCCTTCGGAACTGCGTCCCGAGTTGTTTTTGGCGGCGCAGGTCGCCACGCAAGCGGGTCACGGGGAACAAGCCCGCGCCGTTGCGCAACGCCTGCAAGTTTGGGTCGCGGCAAAGCCGCACGATGCACAGGCTTGGCAGTTGCTCTCCAGTCTTTATGCGACTCGGGGGCAAATGCTGAGTGCCATCCGTGCCGACGCCGAGACGCAGGTGGCACGGCTGGACTACGCCGCGGCGCTGGATCGCTTCAGGGCGGCGCAAGAGCTGTCGCGCAAAGGCAGTGTCGGCAATCCGGCCGCCGACCACATCGAGGCATCGATTATCGACACCCGGCGCCGCCAGGTAGAACTGCTACTTAAGGAACAGTCGCTCGATCGCTGAATCGATGATGATGCCAAACGCCGAATAAATCAGCGAACCCAGCAGCGCCGCGCCAAAGCCGCGCACATGAAACCCATCCAGTACGCCGGCCGCGGCCCAGAACATCAGGGCATTGATGACAAACAGAAATAGCCCCAGAGTTAGTACAGTGACCGGCAGCGTCAGCACGACGAGAATTGGCCGCAAAATCATGTTGAAAAGCCCGATGACGAAGGCGGCAATCAGCGCCGCTGTGAAGCTGGTGACCTGCACGCCACTGTAGAGATAGGCAACGGCCAGCAGGGCGGCGGCGCTGAGCAGCCATTTGACAATAGTTTTCATGACTCAAGAATAGCACTTCGGGCTATGATCCGTGCCCCATGGCAGGTATTCATATCACCGACATCGAGTCGGCCATCAACTACTGGCGTGACAAAAAGCCAGCCAGCGCCGACAGTTCGCTGGCACCTGAAACCAGTGCCCTGGCCGAGGTCTACGCACGAATGGTGTTCCGGCGCGAGTTGGAAACTGAGGAATTCTCGATTTCACTCGATGCCATGCTGGCCTGGTTGGCCTGGTATGGCACAACGCCAGACACGCCCTGCATTGCGATCTGTTCCACCAGTCAGGGGGACCAGGAATGCAAAGGCTGTGGACGCAGTTTTTCCGAGGTGCAGCTATGGACGCAAATGCGACCGGCTGAAAAGCGCCAGATCTGGCGGCGCATATCGCTGGAGGCCAGGGCGTTGCGATTTAACAAATATGCCGAGCGGGTGTCCAAGGGCCCTTATTTCCAGCGCAGTGGCTCTATGTCGACATTGAGCGAGCCGTCTCCCAGCATCAATACACCTTCCTGAATCGTCGCCTGCAATTGCATGCTACGCTGGGCCATCGGGATGAGCGCTTGTGAGGCGACGGTGGGCACCCGAAAAACGCTCAGGTTTTGCGGACGAGCGAGCTTCGCCTGCATACCGCGCCACCAGATCTCCGCCGCGTGATTGAAGCAGTAAAGCACCACCTCATCGGCGCGACCTGTGGCCTTGAGCAACGGCTTGTCTTCGGGTTGACCGACTTCGATCCAGAGGCGCGTCAGCCCGGTATAGTCGCGCAGCCAGGCATCGGGCTCATCCGGGTCGGAGAGACCCGCGCCAAAGGTCAGCGTGCCATCGCCGCCGCACACCGTTTGCAACTTGTGCGCCTGCAGCGCCAGCGCACACAGGCGCACCATCATGCGTTCGTCGGTTTCGCTGGGGTGACGCGCCAATGTGAGCGTGTGGTCAGCGTAATAGGCGTGGTCAATGTCGGCGATTTGCAGACTGGCTTTGAAGATGGTGGACTTGATGGCCATGTCGGCTATTTCAAACTCGCTTCGCGAGTTCGGCGGCTTTGCCGGTATAGCTAGCCGGCGTCATGGCCAGCAGTCGGGCTTTTTCCATTTCTGGAATCTCAAGCCTGGCAATGAAGCCATGCATCAGCTCGCGCGTCATGGGTGCGCCCCGCGTGAAGTCCTTCAGTTGTTCGTAGGGTTTGGGCAAACCAAACCGACGCATCACGGTTTGAATCGGCTCCGCCAGCACTTCCCAGGAAGCATCCAGGTCGGCGGCAATTGCGGTCTTGTTGATTTCCAGCTTGCCAAGGCCTGCGCCCAATGACTGATAGGCCAGCACCGCATAGCCCAGCGCCACGCCCATGTTGCGCAGCACGGTGCTGTCGGTCAAATCGCGCTGCCAGCGGCTGATGGGTAACTTTTCGCTCAGGTGCTTGAGCAACGCGTTGGCCAGACCCAGGTTACCTTCGGCGTTCTCAAAATCAATCGGGTTGACTTTGTGCGGCATGGTGGAAGAGCCAACTTCACCGTCGCGCAGCTTTTGCTTGAAGTAACCCAGCGACACATAGCCCCAGACATCGCGCGACCAGTCGATCAGGATGGTGTTGGTGCGAGCCACCGCGTCAAACAAATCGGCCATATAGTCGTGCGGCTCAATCTGGATGCTGTAGGGCTGAAAAGTCAGTCCCAAACCAAGTGGCTCTGGCGCTTCAATGACGCTGCGGCTGAAGGCTTCCCAGTCAAACTCGGGCCAGGCCGACAAGTGGGCGTTGTAATTGCCTACGGCGCCGTTCATCTTGGCCAGCAGCTTGATGTCAGCGATTTTTTCACGCGCCGTCTTCAAGCGCACCACGACGTTGGCAATCTCCTTGCCTACCGTGGTTGGGCTGGCGGTCTGGCCGTGCGTGCGGCTGAGCATCGATACTTCAGCAAACTCATGCGCCATCTCCGAGAGCTTCGCAATGACCGTATCAAGCGCCGGCAGCAGCACCTGGTCACGACCCGCTTTCAGTTGCAATGCGTGGCTGGTGTTGTTGATGTCTTCGCTGGTGCAGGCAAAATGCACAAACTCAGCCGCAGCCAGCAATTCTGGTCGCGCCTCAAACTTGGACTTGATCCAGTACTCGACCGCCTTCACATCGTGGTTGGTGACTTTCTCTATTGCTTTGATGGCCTCGCCATCGGCTTCAGAGAAATGTCTCACCAAACCCAGCAAGTAAGTGCACGCTCCGGGTGAAAGCGCCTTGAATTCTGCAAAGCCACAATCGCTTAACGCTATGAACCAAGCTACCTCAACCTGCACTCGACGTTGCATATAACCCTGTTCGCTCATCAGCGGGCGGAGCCTCGCAAGCTTGGCCGCATAACGGCCGTCCAGAGGGGAAAGTGCTGAGATGGCGGAAAAAGTCATAGGCGGATTGTAGGATGCGCGCCACTCTGCAGCGCGACGTAAGGCAGGATGAAAGCAGATGTATAGAATAAAGCTCCTGTAACACTTGATCGCCCATGAAACTACTCGGATCCACCTCCAGCCCTTACGTACGCAAGGTGCGTGTTGTCATGCTGGAGAAGAAGCTTGACTATGTTTTTCTTACCGAGGATGTCTGGGCGGCGCAAACCACCATTGGCGAGTCCAACCCCTTGGGTAAAGTGCCCTGCCTGGTCATGGAGGGAGGCGAAGCGCTGTTCGATTCGCGTGTGATCGTTGAATACCTGGACACTTTATCCCCGGTGGGCAAACTGATTCCGACCATGGGTCGTGAACGCGCCGAGGTCAAGACCTGGGAAGCGCTGGCTGATGGTGTACTGGATGCCGCCATCCTGGCCCGGCTTGAAGCCACTTGGAGCGGGCGCACGGAGGCGCAGCGCAGTCAGGCCTGGATTGACCGTCAGCTTGGAAAAATTGACGCTTCGCTGGCCGCGTTCAGCAAAGGCCTCGGTGACAAACCCTTTTGTGCTGGAATTTATTTCAGTTTGGCCGATATTGCTGTCGGTTGCGCTTTGGGTTACCTGGATTTCCGGTTTGCCCAGATCGACTGGCGGTCAACACACCCCAACTTAAACAAGTTGTATGACAAACTCATGCTGCGTCCCAGTTTGGTCGACACACAACCGGTTTGAATGGACTCCTGACTCGCCTGCAACTTGGGTCTAAGTCGACACACCACTTACATCGTTTTACATCATTGCCTGTGCCAGGCGCCGTGGCCGACATTACAGTCGTGTCCATCATGGCCTTATTTAAGACGATTTACAAATGCCGAGTATGCGGCGCCACCAGCTATCAACCGGTGATCAACCGAGCGGAAAGTGGTGCTTTGCAGCCAACCGGTCAGTACAAGTGCACGGGCTGCAGAAATGTTTTTTCCAGCCTCAAGGCCTGGTGGGAGCCACACCACGCACCTGCGATGCAGTCGCACAGCACGTTCGGCTGAATTCAGTCGTTGTCGCTCCAATCCTTTGGAGCCAGATGAGATCGGTTGGTGCAGCCTGCTAGCATGGAGGCCATGACCGAGTTCACTGCCATTGCCGCCCTTTCAAACAAAATTTGTGACCGCTCCAGCTTGGTAACGCGGCTGATTCAGCTACCGCGACCGCTGGTTTTCACCAATGGTGTGTTTGATGTGCTGCACCGTGGCCATGTGATGTACCTGGCGCAGGCGCGCGCGCTAGGAGCCACATTGCTGGTAGCGCTGAACACCGATGCGTCGGCCCGCAAATTGGGCAAAGGCCCGGACCGGCCACTTAACAACGAAACCGACCGCGCCTTCGTCATGGCCGCTCTGGCCTGCACCAGCCTGGTGACGTGGTTTGACGACGAGACCCCGCTACAGTTAATTGCTGAAATCAAGCCCGACATTCTGGTCAAAGGCGGTGACTACGACATGGCCAGGCTGGCCGAAACACGGGTGGTGGAGTCCTATGGCGGGCGAGCGTTGGCGCTGCCTTTTGTGGACGGCTATTCGACGACTGCCTTGGTGCAGAAAATTCGTCAAAAATAAAGAAAGCTCACTATCAGAACGATAGTGAGCTTTCTTTGAGCAGACTGGTGGCGCTTCACGGATTCGAACCGCTGACCTGTGGATTATGATTCCCCTAAAGTCTGTATTTGCCTTTGTTGATTGATTACTATAGAATCAATATAAATCAACAAGTTACAGAATTTGTACTGAATGAAAACACAGTATCTGTGTTGATTAATATTCGCCAAAATAGCGGAAAAGTGGCTACACAGTGGCTACACAGACCTGACTAAAGTGAAGGGGTATTCATGGCAAGACCCAAAAAGACAGACCCGATAGACCTGACCGAGGCCATCGAGTTGACGGCTGGCGTAATCGAGCGCCTGACCTGCCGGACTGACATAAAGGCACAGGCTTTCTTGCGCGACAGCAAAGCGCCCGGCCTGCGTGTTCGCGTCACCAACACCGGGGCAAAGTCATTCGTGTTTGAAGCCAAGTTAAACCGCCAGACCATACGCCGCACCATTGGGGACGTTCGCGCCTGGAGCATTGACGATGCCCGTGCTGAGGCAAACCGCTTGCGCGTCACCTTGGACAGTGGCGAAGACCCGCGAGAGATAGAGCGCGACAAGTTGACCGCCAAAGCTGAAAAGCAAGCCGCCGCCGCTGCCAGGGCAGAAGCTGCCAAGGTTGCCGCCATGACCGTGGGCGAAGCGTGGGCCGCATACCTGATAGAGCGCAAGCCGCGCTGGGGTGACTTGCATTACAAAGACCATATCAAGCTGGCGCGTGCCGGTGGCGTGAAGGCCAAGCGTGGCACCGATGGCCGCGGGGTGACTATCGATATGCCGCTATTCCCTTTGATGGCACTGCCCTTGCGCGACCTGACCGCGCCAGTGATAGAGGCATGGGCCGCCAAAGAAGCACAAACCCGACCGACAAGCGCCCGCCTTGCATGGCGACTGTTGAAGGGGTTTTTGGGCTGGTGCAATGAACAGCCCGCCTATGCTGGCCTGGTGTTTGGCAATGCTGCCAAGACCAAAAAGAGCCGCGAGGCATTCGGCAAAGCCGCAGTCAAGCAAGATGCCCTGCTGCGCGAGCAACTGCCCGTGTGGTTTGATGCCGTGCAAAAGATTCAAAACCCGGTAATCGCCGCCGCCTTGCAAGTCATGCTGCTGACGGGTGCCAGACCGGGCGAAGTGTTGACGTTGCGCTGGGATGACTTGAACACCAAATGGAAGGGCATCACGATTCACGACAAGGTGGAGGGCGAGCGCGTCATTCCCCTGACCCCTTACGTCTGGCACCTCATAGCGACCCTGCCCAAGCGCAATCAGTGGGTCTTTTCCAGTACCCGAGCCGTGAGCATGGAGGACAAGAACATTCTTCGCCGCACCCGTAGAGCAAAAGAAAACGGAAGTGAAATTCCTGCGGGTGACGTTATGCAGGCCAGTGCATCGGGACACATCACGATGCCGCGCAGTCACCATAAATGTGCCTGTGCCGTGGCTGGCATTGATGGCCTGACCCTGCACGGATTGCGCCGCAGTTTCAAAAGCCTGACAGAGTGGCTGGAGATACCGGCTGGCGTGGTGGCTCAACTGATGGGGCACAAGCCTTCAGCGACGGCTGAGAAGCACTACACCGTGCGCCCGGTGGATTTGCTGCGGGTTCATCATGAAAAGATTGAAGCGTGGATTCTGGATCAGGCCGGTGTGCAGTTCGTTGCCGACCTCAAACCCGGCAAGCTGGCGCTGGTGGCAAGGTGACATGGCAAGGTGACAGCTTGCATATCGTAGCGTTACACGATACAATCAGGGCGTGATTAAGAACCTATCCGTAAATAATGTTTTCGTCTGACTTTATTTTTCGGAACGCCATGATGGATGCTGCCAAGTGGTTCAACGCCAGAAAGCTGCGATCAAGTTTTTCGTATCGCACCAGGAGTTTACGGAATCGATTGAACCAACTATGCGCTACTTCTACGACCCATCGTCTTGCCTTCTTCTCAGGGACTCGCTTGAGTTCTTTGGCTTCTTGCCCTCGTCCTTTGACATGCGCAATGTAGCCATGTTCCTCAATGACCTGCAGAGCGGGCGCTCCGGTATAACCAGCGTCAGCACACAAATGCTTGTGTCGTCTGATCTGGGGGCTGGGGCGCTCGACCATGATGGCATCGAGCACGGCCTCCAGTTGCGAAACATCATGCCGATTGGCTCCGGTCACGACGAGCGACAACGGGACGCCACGACCGTCCACCAGCAAATGGCGCTTGCTCCCATTTTTTCCCCCGATCCGTCGGGTTGGGGCCAACGCTTTGCTGCGCCAGTGGCGCTTTCATCATCGCCCCATCAATGCTTTGCCATCGCCAGGCGATGCCTTCAAACTCGTCGTATTCGGCAAGTCCGAGCTTCCACAGGGCTTCAAAGACGCCAGCTTTCTCCCATTCCAGGAAGCGCGCGTGG
>JANXLW010000174.1 GCA_025354965.1 Betaproteobacteria bacterium | reverse complement strand
GCTCAGCAGCCACTCGCGCGGGTCGACGGCAAAGCTTTGCAAGTCGAGCGCCGGCCGGCTCGCAAAGGGTTTGACGGCACCGACGGCGTGAATGCGTGCCAAAAAGCGGCCAATCCACTCCAGTACATCGGGGTCGTCCAGTTCAGGCAGCCGGCCACCCCGGCTTGGGCTCACACTAAAGGAAAAACCGCCAAAGCGATTGAGGGTGCTGCCGTTCAGCGTGAGCGGTCCGATCACCGGGATTTCAGCATCCATCAGTTCCTTCGAGAACGCATGTTCCTCCAGAATTTGAGCTTCGCTCCAGCGCTCGGGGCGGTAAAACTTGGCCACCACCACCGAACCGTCTTCCAGATGCAACTGGTAGACCCGGTTCTCATAGGAACTCAGCGCAAGCTGGCGCCCATCGCCATAAAGACCGACGCTGGCCAGCGCGTCCATGACGACGTCAGGCGTTAGCGCCTGGTAGGCGTGAACGATGAAGGGCGATTTTGCATCGGGAGAAAGTGGCTGCATGTCTGCATTGTCGGGCAATGCTTTAGAAAGGCGCGTCCAAATCCTTGTTCCAGGGTGGCGCGATGGTCTCCCCTTCATCAGAAAGCAGCTCAAACGGCAAGGCCTGCTTCACCAGAATCACGGTACAAGGTGCCTCCATGGCCACCTTGATGGGTACCGTGGCCACAAAGCGTTGCGTCTTCAGGCCGTGCGTGGCGGCGCCCATGACAATGACGCTGACCTCATTGCCGACCGCGTAGTTCACCAGCGCCTGTGCCACGTCGCCTGACTCCAGCACGTGATACGAAGTTTGACGACCCGGCATATCCAGCGGCTGTGCCCATTGGCGCAGACTGGCGATGTATTTGCGCTGCACACTGGTCTCACTGTTTGAATCGCTTGAGGTGCTGGTTTGTCCGGGCGAAATCACCGTCACGCAGGCCAGCCTGGCGCCAGGGCGGGTACCCAGCGAACGTGCCACCGCTTGTCGCAGTGAGTACAGCGTGGCGTCGCTCACATCCTTGTGCGGGATGGCCACCATGACGATCGGTACTTCTTCAATTTGATGAGACGGCAAGGGGCTTGGCTGGTATTGCATGCCAGCGGCCTTGAGCCAGCGTTTGAAATGGGTCCCGAAGCCGGTACCTCTGGTGTTTTGACCACGTTGCGTCACGGTGACCTGCTCCGGGTGGCGCAGGTCGAACGCCAGATGTGCCGCTGACGGGTAACGCTTGGCCGCCTCAGGTTCCAGGCAGCGCAGAATCACTTCTTGCATCCATTCGGGTAGCTCGGGTTGCAGCTTGCGCGGCGGCGTCGGATCCATCCACAATCGCTGGCGCAATCCGCCGGTGGTTTGAGGTGCACCAAATGGTAGTTCGCCAGTTGCCAACTGGTACAGCATGACGCCAACGGCAAAGATGTCGCTGCGCGGATCACCCCGCACGCCGACCACTTGCTCAGGTGCAATCCAGGCCGGCGAGCCAACCGCCTTGCGCAATTGTTCGGCCAGCAGATCAGGGTAAAGTGCATTGCACGACAGTCCAAAGTCCAGCAGCACGGCGCTGCCGTCGTCGCGAATCAAAACATTGGCCGGTTTCAAGTCCAGATGAACCGTGTTTTGTTGATGCAGGCTGTGCACCGCCAGCGCCACCGCCGCGCCCAGGCGGGCCAGTTCATCCACCGACGTTCGTTGTGGCGCGTCCAGCCAGTGCTCCAGGGTTTTGCCGTACACATATTCCATCACCAGATAGGGGACGTTTTCCAGGTCGCCGGCGGCGACAAAGCGCGGCACGTGGGTACCTGTCAGTACCTGCATGATTTGGTGCTCAACCTCAAAACTAACAATGTTTTCGGCGCCGTCGCCGGCCGTCATGCGAGGCACTTTCATGGCCAGCGAAAAGCCCGGATCGCGCGCGCCGTCGTTGCTGCTCAGTGTGTAATGCACCCGGTAAATGTGGGCCATGCCACCGGAATGAATGCACTCTTCAATGGTGAAACCGTCCAGCTCTGCGCCCGGCTCCAGCAACTTCATCGGCCGACCTCCAGGCGTTCGGCAAAGAAGACTGGCAAACCAGCCGCGCGAATAGCGGCGGCGGCGGCTTGGTGATCGTAGGAAACCCGGTGAAATGTCAGTTGCAATTTGTCGGTATCAAACAAGGCGTACATGGCCTGCGGGTTGTGGTCCCGCGGTTGTCCAACCGAACCGATGGTGGCCAGCCAGTGGCGGTGCTTGGGTACCGGAACAGCGACGCCGGGTGTCGGCATGAATTTCATCAGGTCGAGACCGGCGCCGCGGTAATACAGAGTCTGCTGGTGCACATGACCGCCAAAAACATAGCGCACATCCGGCATGTGCACAGCTGCATCAAGGCTGGCGCCGGCCGAGCGCTGGTCATACACATAGCGCCAAAGCTCGGGGTCGTCCACGCTCGCATGCACCAGCAAAATAGTGCTTTGCTGACGAATCATGGGCAAATTGTCAAGAAACTGCAGTTGGCTGACACTCAGTTGATCATGGGTCCAGGCCGCTGTGCTGTCACCAATCGCTTTAACCTCTGCCGGGGGCGCGACTGCCATCGCGTCATGATTGCCCTTGACCAGCACCGCACCATCATTTGCCAACTCCTGTGCCCGCTCAACCACGGCCACCGGGTCGCCACCGTATCCAACAAAGTCGCCCAATAATGCAAACTGCTGCGCGCCATGGTCGCGGGCGTGCGACAGACAGGTATCAAATGCCTGAATATTGGCGTGAATGTCCGACAGCAAAGCCAGTTTCATGGATGTCCTTTGTCTCTTTATTTTTGAATCCAGCATCATGCCTGATTCTGCCAACGATAGGCACGCAAAGCACCCGCCCGCCAAGCTTAAAAATTCAGCGTCAGCATATGGCCTTGACGCGGATCCCCGCGCCCACCCAGCACTTGATGGTAAGCCGCTGCCACCGCCATGGGGCCTTGGTGCTGCTCGACCAGAAGCCAGGGGTTCGCCGGGGCATTGACTTTGCCGATGAAAGCCCGCCATGCCTGTAACAGGCGTTGCCCCAATCCCTCGGCGCCCCACTCTGAGCCGCGTTTTTTGATCTGTGCCGGTGCAAAAAACAGGATTGCGCGAGGACCTGGCAGGTCTCTGGCGCTACCCAGGTGCTCAACGTGCGTGCCACCAATCGAACTGCTGTATTTGAGGTTTTTGAAGCGGTTATGAATAGCGTGCCGCAAGTCGGTGTTACCGGCAAAGTCGATGTAGATGCAAGCTGCATCGGCATTGATCTGGTCGAGCCGCTCATAGCTCAATACGCGGTGGTAGCAGCCCAGACTTTCGCAAAACCCGACGTTGGCCGCCGATGTCAAGCCCAGCACTTCTATCCCCGGGCGTTGTGCCAATTGAAACGCGGTGCCGTACGCCGTTTTGCTGGACGCGCTGGACAGCAGCATCACTGCCGGTTGGCTGGCGGCACCAATGGCGCCAAAGAAGTTGTTGTCGGCCAGAAAATCGTCAATCAACCAAGACGTGATGAACAGCGGTCGCAACAGAGCCTGCAAGTCTTCAGTGTCGCCCGCGTAAAAAAGATCCGTGGCACAACGCAGATACTGGTTGTAGACCGG
>JANXLW010000089.1 GCA_025354965.1 Betaproteobacteria bacterium | reverse complement strand
CTGGCGGCGCGTCAACGGCAGCCTCGGTGTCAGCTATGTCGGGGAAAGTAGAGGTTGCACGCACAAGTGCAACGGTAGGGGAAAAAGTTGTTTGTGTCCAGCAATTTCTGCACTGGCCTACGGTTTCACCGAATCATTACCAATTGTCAGCTTGCGCGCAGCTTGATCTGAAGCTCAAGTACACGGCATTTGTACATCGCATTGATACGTTTTTCCTGCGCTTTCAAATATCACTCTCGAATTCAAGGAACTGGGTAGTTTGGTCGTGAATAATTTTCTTGTACAAAGAAAAAAGTGCACAACACGGCGGCTTCGACATTGACAGGCAAATCAGCCGCAAAACCAGGAGCGGATCGGCGTTGCGCCGGTCACTCCTTGGCGATCTTCTGGCTGGTGTTTTCCCAGTCAGGCATGCCCCCGCGATACCAATACACCTTGCTGAATCCGGCAGCGACGGCTGCCCGGCTGGCCTTGTAACTCTTCCAGCATTCGGCCCCGTTGCAATGAAAGACCGTTGGATTCTTGCCGTCCAGCGTCTTCAGACCACTGAAGTCGTCGACCGCAACATCGTAGACCACGTCCTTCAAGCTCTTTTCGTGATAAGGAATGAACACGGCACCCGGAATGTGCTTCTGCTTGTATTCCTTCTCTGTGCGTGTGTCGACAACGATCGCGCCCTGGGCTAACAGGCGTTTCACATCTTCGGCGCCGACAACGGTGACGCCAGGAAGACTGGTCGGCGTGAAAGTGCCGAGCTCGGCGACTGTCTTGTAGTGCAACAGGTCAGCGTGCTGCACCACCAGCTTCATCCCGCAGGAACGGGCGGACGTCGCGAACCATCGGGTCAACTGGTTGCGTACTTCGGGTGCAAGTTCTTTCTTGACCGCCACCGAGAACCCGCCTGGAACGGTGCCAGACGTGGCCAACACCTTGGCGATCCCGGGGTTCTCCCGTTGCCAGCTTTCCCAATCATCGAGTCGGACCATCGTCGCCTCGGACATGCGCAAGCTGATTGCAGTCAAACCAGCTTGCGGGTAGCGCGCGTAGTCAACCTTGCTCAAGTCCTTGAACGACAGGCCGTGCGCGGTGAGTACGCCGCGTGCCATATAGGTGTAAATCGAGTCCTGCTGAGGCAAGTAGATTCGGCCGCGACGCAGTTCGCTGACTGCATTCATGCTTGACTTTCCCACCAGCACATAAGGCTCTTCGGCGTCAGTCGATCCAATCAGTTCGTAGCCATGCGCAATGGCCGAAGCCACCACTTGCGCCGGAGCGATGAACACGTCATAGCCGCCGCTGCGGGTGGTCCGCATGGCGTCTGTCAAATCGTCCGTCATGGTGACGCTAACGTTTTGGCCAAGCAGCTTGCGCAGGCCGCTTTCCAGCGCGCTGCGCGACAGCGCAAGGCCGTCTTTGCGCGATGTTGGCTCGATCGCCACCAGGGCGGTGAGATCGGCCAGCACCGACGTTGCCACGCAACATAACAAGGCCAAAGCGGCAAAGGTTTTTTTATTCACGATATCCCGATCAATGTCACATGGCAAAGGGCCGATGCGCAGACTTGTGCCGCTGGCAGATCCTTTTGGCAATCGGCCGCCACCGGTTCTTGGTAGTCAAATCGTAGCGCCGCTTGGCAACCGACGGTGTGCAAACCGATCCTAAATTGTCTCAACGTGTAACGTCGGGTGACCAATCTCGGCTGCGTAATTCACAATGTTCCTTTTTAACAAGAACCACTCATTAATGATGTTGCGGTCAGGGTGGATGACTTGTCTGGTTCCGCCTGCATCTTTCGTTTCGCCTGGATTTCTGTTTTTTGCAATCATCGACATCGACCTGAGGAAAACCCATGTCCGCCCATGACACCCCCCATGCAATGCTGCGCCGCCGACTCCTTGCCGGTGGTGCCGGTGTTCTAGCCAGTGCCGGACTCGGCATGTTCGGCCGCCCCGCACTGGCACAGTCAAGCACCGTTGAACAGCCGTTCGTCAACGGCAAGCGCAATCTGCTGGCCTACCCGGAGAAGCGGCCATTGATCGTTCTGACCTCCAGGCCGCCGCAACTTGAGACCCCCTTCGAGATTTTTAACGAAGGCATCGTCACACCCAACGATGCGTTTTACGTGCGTTATCACAACGCCGGTCTGCCGACGTCGATCGATGGCGATAAGCATGTCATCAAGATCGGGGGCAACGCCGTTGGCAAGCCATTCGGACTCACGGTGGCCGAATTGCGGGGCCAGTTCAACCCGGTTGAGTTCCTGGCCGTCAACCAGTGTTCCGGCAACGGTCGGGGCCTCTTCAATCCGCGCGTCACCGGCGGTCAACTGGCCAACGGCGCGATGGGCAATGCGCGCTGGCTGGGCGTGCCGTTGAAAGATGTGCTGGCCCGCGCACAACTCAAGGAAAGTGCCCGCCAAGTCACCTTCAATGGGTTGGACACTCCCATCATGGAGGGCGGCGACTTCGTCAAGGCGCTTGACGTCAGCCACGCGATGGATGGCGAGGTGATGCTCGCCTACCAGATGAACGGCACCGACATCCCGTTTCTCAACGGCTTTCCGGTCAAGCTGGTCGTCCCTGGCTACTACGGCACATATTGGGTCAAGCACCTGTCGGAGATCGAGGTCATTGACAAGACCTTTGACGGCTTCTGGATGAAACCCGGCTATCGTGTGCCCGACAACGACTGCGCCTGCATTGAGCCCGGCACGACGCCCGCTGCCACCCGACCCATCGGCCGCTTTAACGTGCGCTCGTTCATTACCTCAGTGCAGGATGGCGGGCGCTTGCGCGCCGGTCAGCTAGCTGTGGTGCGGGGCATCGCATTCGATGGTGGTCAGGGTATCCGCGAGGTTGCGTACTCTCTGGACGGCGGACAAAGCTGGCGCGGCGCCAAGCTTGGCGCTGACATGGGTCGCTACTCGTTCCGCGAATTTACCTTCGGCTTCACGCCAGAAAAAGGGAGTCACGACTTGCGTGTGCGGGCCTGGAACCGTTCTGGCCAGAGTCAGCCGATGGAGGCGTTGTGGCAGCCTGCCGGCTATATGCGCAACGTCGTGGAATCCGTCAAAGTTGTGGCAGTCTGAGGAGGATGACGATGAATCACACTTCAATCACCGCCGCTATCGCCATCGGTGCACTGCTGTCATTTGGTGCCGCCGATGCCGGCACCAAGAGCATCCAGTTACCCCCAGACGCTGTACAACTCAAAACCAGCTCGCTGCCCGGCTTTACTACAGCGCTACGCAATTGCATGGCTTGCCACTCTGCCGAGTACATGCTGTACCAGCCACCGACGGCAGCCCGGCCCTATTGGGACAACATGGTCAAACGCATGAAGACAGTGTTCAAGGCACCGATCGAGGATGCCGACATCCCGCCGATGGTCGACTACTTGGTGAAGACCTATGGCAACGAACAACCCAAGTAGCTTTGCCGACTTACGCCACACGGCCGTTTGTATTCACATCACCTGACGAACAACGGAGTCAGGCTGTTTTATGAAACGAACTGCTTTTAATTTTGCTCTTGCGAATCCAAAGACCTGGTCTGCCGTCTTGAATGGCCCGTGAGTAGTTGGAGTTTCGCGCCCGGCGCACGATATCAACCAGTCACCAATCCGGCAATCGAGCCGGGTTTTTTGACACAACACGTCTCGATTTCCCGGCGTGACATTTGAAACGATACACACCAGACCAGCTGTCGGAATATCAAACGGAGATTCACCATCGTTTCGTGAGCAGTTGTAGCCAAAATATCGCTCAAGATCAGAAACGTCGGTAGACCAAGAATTCGCTCCTTTGGCGAAATCTCCTTTTGGCTTTCTTTCCTTTACTCGCTCCATTTTCATTCCCTTGAATATTCTGGAAACTTGACCTCAAATATCGATAGGTTTATCAATTGCCAACAGCTTGATTCGCATATTCAAGGTTCTTGTCAATTGACACAACATCGCTTTTTGTTCGACCACCAATTGTGTGGCGAACGCAATTATTGTGCCTATCCAACGTCCAAAGTCAACAACTCAAGGGGGTCACTGCCGCCAATGTAGTTGGAACGCCCAAAACCGGCAATTGACGACTGCACCTGGTTGGCGCCATTCTGACCGGGCAGGATGAAAAGTACATGACTGAGAAGCGCTGTCGAACCAGACAGCCCTTACAGCCGCAAGTTTGCAACAAGTACCGTACGATTGCCGTCGGTCAGCGGATCTGACGGGCGGTCAGACTCCACTATCGCAGCCAGGTCGAAGATCCGACCGGCCGCTATTCCTTTGGCATTTCGACGCTCACCTTGATCGCCGCATACCAGTCGGCCAGGTTTTCAATGTCGGCGTCCGTGAGGGTCTTGGCGACGATACTCATTTGCGCTTCGACGCGGCTGCCCGAACGGAAAGCGCGCAGTTGCGTCACCAGATATTCCTTTTGCTGACCACTCAGGTTGGCCGCGCCGGGAATGACCGCCACACCGTCCGCGCCATGACATATCTGGCAAATGGTTTGCACCTTGGTTCGCGCCGCGGCCACGTCGCCCGCCAATGCTGACTGCAACTCAAAGGTCGCCAGGGTTGCCAGCAGCAAATACCACACGAGTCGTTTTTTATTGGGCATAGGCTATTTCCAGTGTTACAACAAACAAAGCGGACCGGACAGCAGGCCCGGCCCGCTCATTTATTCATTGGACTAATTGCCTTGATAGGAAATGCGGTAGACAGCGCCAGCCTTGTCGTCGGATACCAGAATTGACCCATCGACATACTGCTGCACGTCAACCGGCCGACCCAGATAGACGCCCTCGGCATTCATCCATCCTTCAGCAAACGGCTCTGTTTTTGCTGCGTTACCCTTGTCGTCCAGGTAGGTCACCATGACCCTGGCACCTCTGGGCTTGACCGCATTCCAGGAGCCGTGCTGGGCGCTGAAGATCGCGTTCTTGTACTTGGCGGGAAACATCTTGCCGGTATAGAACATCATTCCCAGATCCGCGGCGTGTGCCACCATCTCGACCTGAGGCTTGACATAGTTGTCGGCGAGTTCCTTCGGGATAGGTTTGCCCTTGTACTCATCGGTACGCACTTCACCGCCGCCGTAATACGGCGCGCCATACCAGCCACCCATCTTGAGCGCGCCATTGACTGCGGGAACCTTGTTCAATTCACCTGGAGGGGTTTCATCTCCCATGCCGTCAACCTGGTTGTCGGTAAACCACAGGCTTTTGTCAACCGGATTGAATGCAAGTCCCGACGAATTGCGCACACCGGTTGCGACGACTTTTCGGTCTCCGCCATCCCGGTTGAAGCTGACGATGCCGCCAATGCCCCACTTGCGGTAAAGATCGACTTTTTCCGGTGGTTGCACATTGAAAGGTTGCCCCAGGGTAATGTAGATTCTGTTGTCAGGGCCGATCACGCAGGCACGCGCGGTGTGGTTGTACGACTCTTCCTCGGCTGGAATCAGGTCGCCCTGTTTGACAATCGGAATCGCGACCGTGTCGGAGCCTTCCATGAAGTATTCCGCCGCCGGGAACATCATCACGCGGTTGCGCTCGGCGATGAACAGGAAGCCGTCGGGCGAGTAGCAAGCGCCGGCCGGAATATCAAACTTGATGCTCCCGCTGAACTCGTCGACCGTGTCGGCAACGTTGTCCATGTCGCGGTCTTGCACCGAATAGACGGTGCTCTTGCGGGTGCCGACCCACACCGTGGCGGTGTTGCGGCTAACCGCCATGCCGCGGGCGTCCGGCACGATGGCAAACAGCTCGATCTTGAAGCCATCGGGCAGCTTGATTTGCTGCAGAACCTTCTTCAGGTTCTCGGCGTACTTGGGATCTTGCGGCACTCGCTTCATTGGTTGCGGGGCAACGGTGCGCTTGAAGGCGCCCAGTTTTTCCAGACTGGCCTCATCATTCGCCGCCATGCCGGGACCGGCGATGAACGATGCTGCCAGGCCGACAGCCAGATAAATCGCGCTGCGTTTTAAGACACTTCCGCTTTGTGGTTTCATGTAGTCTCCTCTTTCTATGGGTGTTGAATCAACTCATTTTTGACAGAAAGTGCATGGTTCACGATGACTGTCAAAAATAAGTTTTACATAGACGACTCCCTTGTGGTGGAATTTCTGGCTGAAAGATTTAACACGCGTCATGAAAATATTTTCATTTGAGTTTCCGACTGAAATTTTCTTCGGCGCGGCCAAAGTGTGAGAGCATTTTCAAATGAGACTTTTTATACCAACCTCGTTGGCGCTTGCTGCGTCTTGTGCATTCCATGCCGCAGCCGACGCGCAAGCCTTGCCGGACGTTGTCATTTCGGCTTCCCGCACCGAGCAGCGCAGTTTTGATGCGCCGGCCGCCATCCAGTCGATTGACCGGTTCACCATCGAGGCTGCGGGTCCTCAGGTTAACCTGTCCGAGTCGCTGAGTCGTGTTCCCGGCCTGACGATATTGGACCGACAAAATTACGCCCAGGATTTGCAGGTGTCGATTCGTGGATTTGGTGCCCGCTCGGCTTTCGGAATTCGCGGCATCCGCTTGCTTATCGATGGAATACCGGCCACCACACCGGACGGCCAGGGACAAGGCTCCTCCATCAGTTTGACTTCGACCGATCACATCGAAGTATTACGCGGCCCGTTGGCGCAGCTCTATGGAAATTCATCCGGCGGCGTGATACAGGCCTTCACCAAAGAGGCTCCCAAAGACGCCGAGCTCGGCGTCAAGTACTACCTTGGATCCTATGGCATGCGCCGTGCCGACTATCAATATGCCGGCACCGTAGGCATCTACGGTCTGGTAGCCGACTACAGCACATTCTCGACTGACGGCTACCGCGACAACAGCGCGACGCAGCGCAAGCAATTCAATGGAAAACTTGGTTTTGCGCCGAACGAGCAAACCCGTGTCAATGTTGTGTTCAACCAATTCGACATGCCGCTGGCGCGTGATCCGCTGGGACTTACCTCAGCGCAGCTGGCGGCCAACCCGTTGCAAGCCGGAACCAATTCTCTTGGCACCAAAACGGCATCCGACTACTTCGTCCGAAAGACGGTTTTGCAGAATCAGCTGGGTAGTTCAGTCACTTACGCAATCGATGCAAGCCGCACTTTGACCAGCCGCATTTACTACGGAACACGCGACAACTTGCAGTATCAGGTTGGCGCCGCGGCCGGCCCGAACGTCACTGGCGCCTGGACCGGATTGGAAAGAAAATATTACGGCGCCGGGCTGCAATACAACGCTAAAGCCCGATGGGGCGGGACACCGGTTGAATGGGCTAGCGGTTACGAATTTGACCGTTCCAGCGAATTTCGCCAGAGTGGTGCGGCCAGGTTGGGCGAAAAAGCCACCACCACCCGCAGCGAAGACAACCAGTCAGAAAACAGTGATTTGTTTGTGCAAGGGACAGCGCATGTGACAAGCATGGTTTCCATCGTTTCCGGACTGCGCTACAGCACGGTGCGTTTTAGCAGCGATGATTACTATCTTGCTGATGGACACGATGGCTCAGGCAATGCAAGCTATCGTTCTGCCAATCCGGTACTTGGGTTGACTTACCACGCAAACGATGACTTAAACCTGTATGTCAACTATGGCAAGGGCTTCGAGACCCCGACACTGGCCGAAATGGCCTACCGCGATGGTGGCACCAGCGCCATTGCCGAATTCAATCCGGGCCTGAATGCATCACACAGCCGGCACTACGAGATGGGCGCCAAGTGGCTGCCCAACCGTCAGTCACGCGTGGATTTTGCGTTGTTTCGAATCGACTCCATCGATGAAATCGTCGTTGCCACCAGCAGCAACGGCCAAACCGCCTATAAAAATGCCCCAGGCACCTCGCGCTCCGGGTTGGAACTGGCCGGAAATACGTTGTTGAGCCCCAACGTATCTGCCTCGCTATCCGCCTCCATGATCAATGCGCAGTATTCGCAATCGTTCAAGACCGGCGCCAACAGTGTGTCTAGTGGCAGCAAGTTGCCCGGAGTACCACAAACTTTTTTGTTCTCTGAGTTGGCGTGGACTAGCGAGCCGGCAAAAGAAAACAGGAAGGCGTCTGCGTTGGGTACCCGACTGGGCGTTGAACTGGTTCAGGCCGGGCGCATTTATGCCAACGACAGCAACACGGCATCAGCGGATGGCCATACTGTTTTAAACCTGAGCGCAAGCCAGGGCTGGTTCGTCGGCAAAGGCTCATTGGCCCTCTATGGGCGACTCAATAATGTTTCCGACCGTCAATATGTGGGGTCTGTCATCGTGAACCAGGCCTCGTCCCAGTACTACGAGCCGGCATTGGGCAAAAATTGGACTATCGGGCTCAGCCTGACAGCACCTATTTAAATCTGCAAGATCACTTTGCTAGCGCGCAAATACCTTGTCAAAATTTTGCATCGACATGTCTTCCTGCACCCCGTCTTGACACTCGGTCCATTGCTGCACTTTCGAGCGTTCGCTGGTTGCCCCTTTTTCGATTCGACCGACCGCATCAAAAAACTGCTTTGAACTGAATCGGCACTTTGCCATCAGGTTCTGTTCGAACCAATGGGGTCGCCGACCCAATCGTTCAGCTTCTCCTGCATCGAGCCAGTAAATTTGACCTGTCTGCAGGGAAAACATCTTTTCAATCAAGTCAGTGGGGACTTCGTTTTTTGTGAGGAAATCACGCACTGCTGTCGACAGCAATTCAGACCTCTTACTGGCCTGGTCCGGGCTGAGGTCGCCAGACCTAGCGAGTGCAAAGTAAGGCCCACCCAGTCCCAGGCCTTTCTCCAAAGCGATGCGGTCGACCGCGCTTGCGTAAACCAAAAAGCATGCGCTGACACACTTCGCACCCGGCTCCCAAACTTCCACCTTGCGCCCAAGGTTCTTGATCAGGTTGCCAATCTGCATGGCCTCTTCCAGGTCGCCGTCAGTTGAGTCGAGCGACCACGTGGCGTGCAGGAAAGTTTTGAAGTTGCGACGTGCCAGCGCCAGCACCTTGTTGAAATCCCCCGACTGGATTTCGCCTTTCAGGAAGACGTGAGTGTCATCTTTCGACATCCCGATATCTGCGCCATAGCTTGGGCAGAATACAGTTATGAGGATGGCGGCGATCGCCCAATGAAATAGCTTCATTTTCAAAATTGTCTTCATGCCGAAACTTGTACCAAGTATCGGTTGCAGGGTCGGCGTCGCATGGACTGTCGCTCAAATGCGCGGGTCATGGAAGCGAATCGCATTGCGTCCGTCCTCTTTGGTCCGATACCTCGCCGCATCTGCCTGCTTGAGAAGTTCCGCTTGCCAACAGACCAGTAAAGACGACGAAGACAAAACATGTCAAAAACCTGCTGAATATTTGCCGGAAAACTGGGGATAAGGAAACTTCCACCACGGCAGGTGAATGAACTTGCATGAAGCACTCGCTAGAACAAGCCCGAGATTTTTCCGTCGTCGTCAATATCGATGCGCGAGGACGCCGGTTCCTTGGGCAAGCCCGGCATGGTCATGATGTTGCCGCAAATCATCACCACGAACTCGGCGCCCGCCGCCAACCGGACCTCGCGAATATTGACCATGTGACCGGAAGGTGCGCCCAGCAGCAGTGGGTCGGTGGAAAAAGAGTACTGGGTCTTGGCGACACATACCGGGTAGTGGCCGAAACCGTCTTGTTGCAACTTCGCTATCTTGGCCCGCACCGCAGAGTCAGCGGAAATATCGGCCGCGCCGTAAACTTTGGTGGCAATGGCTTTCATCTTGTCCCACAAGCTGTCTTCATCCTGATAAACGAATTGCAGATTGGCGGTGCCCGACTCGGCCAGCTTGACAACCGCATGCGCCAGGTCCACCGCCCCGGCGGAACCATCGGCCCAATGACGTGCGATCACTACCGGCACGCCCTGGCGATCCATCTGTCGGCGTAGCAGGTCCAGTTCGGCCGGTGTATCGGATGTGAAATGGTTGATGGCCACCACGCAAGGCAGGCCAAAGCGTTGCCGCATGTTGTCTACGTGGCGTTCGAGATTGCGCAACCCTTTTTCTACCGCCTTCGGGTTAAAGATGTCGAGGTCTTTGGCCGCAACTCCGCCATGATGCTTGATGGCGCGCAGCGTTGCCACCATGACCGCCGCGTCGGGACGCAGGTCTGACTTGCGACACTTGATGTCGACAAATTTTTCGGCCCCCAGATCGGCGCCAAATCCGGCCTCGGTGACCACGTACTCGCCCAGTTTCAGCGCGGCTTGCGTTGCGATGACGGTGTTGCAGCCATGCGCAATGTTGGCAAACGGTCCACCATGAATGATGGCCGGATTGTTCTCCAGTGTCTGCACCAGATTCGGCTTGAGGGCGTCCTTCAGCAGGGCCGCCATGGCGCCCTGTGCTTGCAGGTCGCTGGCCCGTATCGGGGTCTGGTCGCGCGTGTATCCGACAATGATGTTGCCCAGACGGGCCTTCAGGTCCTTGCGCGATGTAGCTAGACAAAATACAGCCATCACTTCGGATGCCACCACAATGTCGAAGCCGTCCTCGCGCGGGAATCCGTTGCCCGAGCCACCCAGGGAAATGACGGTAGAGCGCAGTGCCCGATCATTCATGTCGATCACCCTGCGCCAGACAATGCGACGAAAATCGAAACGCAGCGTGTTGCCGTGATAGATGTGGTTGTCGATCAACGCGGCCAACAAGTTGTGCGCCAACGCAATTGCGTTGAAGTCGCCGGTGAAATGCAGGTTGATGTCTTCCATCGGCACCACCTGGGCGTGTCCGCCGCCAGCGGCACCGCCCTTCATGCCAAACACCGGACCTAACGACGGTTCGCGCAACGCAATAACGGTACGCTTGCCGATGCGATTGAGCGCATCACCCAAACCCACCACGGTGGTAGTCTTGCCCTCGCCCGGCGGTGTTGGACTGATCGCGGTCACCAGTATCAGTTTGCCGTTGGGGCCGGTCTGCCTGGCCAGCCAGGCCAGGTCAATCTTGGCCTTGTAGTGACCATAAGGCTCCAGCGCTGCGGGTGGTATGCCGAGTCGCTGCTGCGCCAATTGAACGATAGGTTGGAGTATCGCCGCCTGGGCTATTTCAATATCCGATTGGGCCACGGTGCATCCTTGTGACAGATGCGCCATCTTAGTCCTGTGCTCAGCGTGCCAGCAAACGCGCCATCACCAGCCAGACAATGGCCCACGCCAGGCCGAAGGCCCAGCCGCCAAAAACAGCGGTCGCATAGTGCACTCCCAGCGCGTATCGCCTTCGCCAACCTCGCTGCCAAGTATTGCAAAAGCAAGCGCTAGTGCGGCTGCGGCAAACACAATCAGAAGCAGCTTGAGCAGGGATTTGTTGCGCTGGCGATCGACGTGGTCGTCGTTGTTGATGGCAGTGGGTGGTGTCGAATTCACTCCCGCATGGCAGTGCGTTGCGCCGGCGTCATGCAACGGCAAACGGTAGTGAAGCACAACAGAAAAGGGGTACCGAGTTTCCTCGCTACCCCTTCATTGGCGTCAACTTGCTTATTTGGCAGCAGAAGCGCCTGTCTTGGCGGCATCAGCTTTTTTGGTTGCGTGAGCCTTTTTATGCTTCATGCCCATGTGTTTTTTGGCCTTTTGGGTCTTCGGCATGGTTGTCGCATCGGCCGGCGCGGCCGCAGCTGCTGGCGTAGCAGCTTTGGGCGTCATCGGGGTTTGGGCGATGGACGCCACAGCAACACTTGAAAGCAGGGCAACGGCGACTAGGGTCTTGATATTTAACATGGTTGAAACTCACTCATAAAACAATGGTCGCAGCAGCTCCGACCATCTCGAGCGAGCCCAAATATTCTTCAGGCTTGTAACCACAACGCAGGGTTTCTACCGACGTTGACGACGTATACCTTTCTTTACAGACTGGCTCAACTCATGCGGTACTTCAATACAAAAAAACGGCACCCGAAGGTGCCGTTTTGCTGGTCATTGCCGTGCGGCAGTAGGCAATTAAGCCTTGGAAGTTTTGGTGGCTTTCTTGACTGCATCAACGGTCTGGTTTGCAGCTGCAGTGAAGTTTGATTGCGCTGTTTCCACAACCTTTTTGGCGGAAGCCTGTGCCGACTCCACAGCGTTTTGACCGGCGGTCATTGCACTTTTGAAAGCGGCTACTGCGGACTCGGTTCCGGCCGGAGCGTTCTTCGCAAGGTTTTCCACCACGCCGCCAAATGCCTTTTGTGCTTCGGCCATCTTGGCTTCAACGGCTTTCGTGAATTCGGCACCGCTGCCAGTGGCAATGGTCTGAACATGCTGAAAATAGGCGGCAGACTTCTCGGCCAAAGGCTTCAACAAGCCAGCTTGAATGGCCTGCAGCTGCTGCGCGTCTTTGGCGCCCAGAATCGACTGGACGTGGCTGAATGACTCGCCCATGACCGTTTTCGAGGTAGCCAGGTTGAGTTCGACAAGTTTTTCGACGCCAGCAAATGCTTGTGACGTCAGGCCTTCCAGTGCTTGCATATTGGCTTTGCTGGTGGCGATGAATTGTTCGGCGGTGTTGTTCATTTGAAGTTCCTAAGTTGAGGGGTGAATCGTTTGCCTGCTCTGCAAAAGCCCTTTCGGGTAATTTATGTTGCAGTGCAGCATGAAGCGAATTATAGGGAAAACCTGAACTGACGCAAGTGTTTTGTTGCACTGCAACAAACATTAGGGACGCAGCCCTAGAAGCTCAGGGTTCGGGGGCTCGTTTCAACCCAGGTCTTGCGCGGCGACGGCGCAGCGCAAAATAATGAACCGGGTCGTCGGTTGGTGCAACCAAGACAAAAATTTGTTTATGCGAGCCGGAACAGAGTGTTCTTGCCGATGCTGAGATTTACTGCGCTGGTCTATGACCGGAACAGTTGCGCCTAGTTGTCCCAGTCGCCACCGCCAACGTCACTGGAGCCACCGTCATCCCATGAGCTGGCGTCGTTGACACCAAAATTCTGCCCACCCATGTCGGGGTTGCGCTCCAGTGTCTGGAAGTCGTTGCTGCCGGAGTTTTCTACTGCGTTGGCAGGTTGACTGTGGTTTCCCATCAGGTTGCGGCCAATTGCTTCAGCCGCCATGACACCGGCACCCACTGCCAATCCGGTCGCAACACCGCCCATGATTCGCCCGCCAATACCGCTACCCGCCGGCTGACCATAACCGGGTTGGCCATAGGCCGGTTGCATCACACCGCCAGCTACCCCGCCGCCGCCCATGCCAAAGGTCTGAGGACCACTCATGCCGCCCTGGTTGGCGTAAACCGGTTGCTGGGCAGCCGGCTGCGGCACCCTTCTGCGGAAAATAAAATAGCCGGCCACAATCGCGGCGCCGGTCAGCAACAGGGGTAGACCCCAAGATGATGAAGACGAGGGGGCATCCGGTGCGACACTACGCGATGGCACCACACTTCGCGCGGTCGGCGCAGCGCTTTTGGCTGCCAGTTGCGCGCGCAATGCCTGCACCGCTTCGGGCTTCGCAAATGCCAGCCCGGGTGCCAATTTTTCGGCAGTGGCCAACGCTTCGCGGGCTTTGCCCAGGTTGCCCTGTCGCGAATAGAGTTCGGCCTGCACAAAGTGTGCTTTAGCGCTGTTCGGATGCGCCACCAGCACCTGCTGCATCATGACCTGCGCCTGGTCCATGTTGCCGGCTTGTGCCGTGGCATAGACCTGGTTCAGTGTGGGCTCGGTTTGCGACATGGCAAAACCAGAGCTCAAAAATGCTGCGACGACCAGCCATTTGGCGGCGCCCTGAATGATTGAAGTGAATTTCATCGAATTTGCCTTTGAAAGAAAAGCCCCTACCGGGGCAAGTTGGCGCCTAGCCTACGCAATACAAGAGTCACAGCCATGTCAAATTTGTAAAGAATGACAAATGGCGGGAAAGATGCGACGGCCGGGCAGGTGAATTGCCCGTGCCGACAATCCGGGATAGAGCTCGCGTGGCAGAATGAAACCGCCTCAAGCCAAGGCTGCCTGTTGCAGTCACGCGATATTCAGGAAACACCCATGCTCACCACCAAAGCCTACGGCGCACAAAGCGCCACCTCAACCATTGACCCGATGGAAATCAGTCGGCGCGAACCGGGCCCGCATGATGTGCTTTTTGATATCCTCTTTTGCGGCGTCTGCCATACCGATATCCACATGTCGCGCGGCCAGTTTCCAAGAACGATCTTCCCCATGGTGCCGGGACACGAGGTTATCGGCAAAGTCACGCAGGTCGGCAGCGCAGTCAGCAAACACAAAATCGGTGACATTGTCGGGATCGGTTGCCTGGTCGATTCCTGCCGCGAATGCGGTGAGTGTCACGCCGGCGAAGAGCAGTTCTGCAATGGACGGGTTGGCACCTACAACGCCTTTGAGCGAGACGGCAAGACGCCAACTTACGGCGGCTATTCAACGCGCATGACGGTCGACGAAAGTTATGTCCTGAAAATTTCCCCCAGGCTCGACCCGGCTGCGGCAGCCCCTCTGCTGTGCGCCGGCATCACAACCTATTCGCCACTGCGTCACTGGAAGGTCGGAAAGGGTAGCAAGGTCGGCGTCATCGGTCTGGGCGGTCTGGGTCATATGGCGGTCAAGATCGCTGCTGCCATGGGCTCCGATGTGACCGTGCTCAGCACCTCGGACAGCAAGAAAGCGGATGCGCTGCGTCTTGGTGCCAGCGACTTTGCCGTCACCAAAGACGCAGCTACTTTCAAGCGTCTGGCAGGCCACTTCGATCTGATCCTCAATACCGTTTCGGCCAATGTCAATTACGACGCCTACATCAGTTTGCTCAAACGCGATGGCAACCTGGTCGTTCTGGGAATTCCAGACGGGCCTTTGTCGTTCAACGCGTTCGGACTGATGCTCAAACGCCGCAGCGTCTCCGCATCATTGATTGGCGGCATTCGCGAAACGCAGGAAATGCTCGATTTTTGCGCCGACCACGGGATCGTCTCGGATATCGAAACCATCGCCATCAACCAGGTCAACGAAGCTTATGAACGCATCCTCAAGAGCGATGTGCGCTATCGCTTCGTCATCGATATGGCGTCATTGCGCTAGCCGTCTACGGTGCCAATTGCGCCAGCACATCGCCCGCTTTGATGTCCACCAGGCAACGTGTATGCCCCAGCGGGCAGTCCCGTTCAAAACAGGGTGCGCAGTCCAGGGCCGGCAGATAGTCAGGGTTGTCCTTGAGCCATAAAACGGTAGCCTTGGCGTTCAGGGGTGGCGTGTGCAACGGGCTGCTGGAGCCAAAGATGGCAACCTGATGGATGCCCAAAGCGGCCGCCACATGCATCAGCCCAGAATCATTGCTCACCACGTCTTTTGCCGCCGCGATGGCACCCAATGCCTGGGCCAGTGATGTTTGCCCTGCCAGGTTGAGGCAGTGACCGGGTTGCCGGGCATTCACTGCGCTGGCGATCTCGTTGCACAACGCCAATTCTTTGGCAGATCCCAGTAACACCACCGGTGCTTCCAGCAGCAGGGCCAACTCGGCGAAATGATTGGCAGGCCAACGTTTGGCAGGGCCGTATTCGGCACCCGGCACAAACACATGGTAGGCGCCGCGTCGCAAGCCCAAGACGTTGAGCGCTGCTTCTACATCGCTGGCCTGCATGTGCAGCCGAGGCTGATCGTTGGCAATATCGATGTCACCGCTGAGCGCCAAATAAAACCCGACCATCGATGGGCGCTTGGCCTTGGGCGGATTTTTCAATCGGTGCGTCAACAGCCCGACGCGGGCTTCGCCCAGATAACCAACACGTTTCGGAATGCTGGCCAGAAACGGCAACAAGGCACTTTTCAGCGAGTTGGGACAGACGTAGGCGGTATCAAAGCGTCCTTCGAACTGGCGCGCCAAGCTGCGCCGTGCCTTGAATTGCAGGCCGCCATGGGCAAACGGAAACTCAATAACCTCTGCTACTTGCGGCATCAAGCGATAGACCGGTGCCACCCAGGGCAAGGCGCCGACTGTGAGGCGTTCTCCGCGGCTCGCAAGACGTCGCAGCAGCGGCTCGGTCATCACCGCGTCGCCAATCCACTGGGGCGCGATGATTAACGAATTTGGGGCTGCGCCCAATGCTTTAGTGTCCGGCGAAGTGTTCGCCGTTCTTGAGTGCGTAAACGGTGCCGCAGTAAGGGCACTTGGCCGCACCGGTGTGGGCCACGTCCAGGTAGACCTTGGGGTGGCTGTTCCAGACTTTCATATCGGCCAGCGGGTTGGGGCAATAGACGCCACCCTGATGGTTCAGATCTTTGGCGAGCAGTTCAATCTTCGAGTTACTCATGAGGACACTTTCGTTAGCCAGTGGAGGTATTTGGGGTTGCGGCCATTGACGATGTCAAAAAACGCGCTCTGGATTTTTTCGGTGATCGGGCCGCGTGAGCCACTGCCCAGCTCAATGCGGTCGAGCTCGCGAATCGGCGTCACCTCAGCAGCAGTGCCGGTAAAGAAAGCTTCGTCGCCGATATAAACCTCGTCGCGCGTGATGCGTTTTTGCACCACTTCGAGCCCCAGGTCTTTGCAGATATGCAGCACCGTGTTGCGGGTGATGCCGTTGAGCGCACCGGCCGACAGGTCGGGCGTGTAAACCACGCCGTCTTTGACGACAAACACGTTTTCTCCGGCGCCTTCCGAGACAAAGCCGTTGGCGTCGAGCAGCATCGCTTCGTCGTAGCCGTCGTCGGTGACTTCCAGGTTGGCCAGAATCGAGTTGGTGTAATTGCTCACAGCCTTGGCCTGCGTCATGGTGATGTTGACATGGTGTCGGGTGTAGCTCGAAATCTTCACGCGGATGCCGCGCTTCATGCCCTCATCGCCCAGGTAAGCGCCCCAGGGCCAGGCCGCTACCATTAAATGAATGGTGTTGCCCCGGGGTGACACGCCCAGCTTCTTGTCGCCAATCCAGGTCAACGGCCGCAGGTAACATGATTCAAGCTTGTTCTCGCGCACCACCGCTCTTTGCGCCTCCATCACTTCTTCTTTGGTGAACGGAATTTTCATACGCAAAATCTTGGCCGAGTTGAAGAGGCGTTCAGTGTGTTCTTCAAGCCGAAAAATCGCGGTGCCAGCCGTCGTGTTGTAGGCCCGCACACCTTCAAAGGCGCCACAGCCGTAATGCAGGGTATGGCTGAGTACATGAATCTTGGCTTCGCGCCAATCCACCATCTGGCCGTCCATCCAGATTTTGCCATCGCGGTCGGACATGGAGGGGGGTTGCGGGCTCATCGTCATTTCCTTGGTTGAATATCGAAGACCGCAGCTGCGGCACTTGCAAACGGGTGATTTTACGAGGCCTGACTGACGCCTGACTGGATCGCAGTTTCGTCGGTTTGAAGCGGACGGAACAGTTCCCATCTTTTCAACCTGCCGTTGTGAAATTCGCAACTCACATGTGACTGCGTGTCGTCGG
>JANXLW010000124.1 GCA_025354965.1 Betaproteobacteria bacterium | reverse complement strand
CGTTCTGCAAAAGCAAAAACCGGGCGTGAAGATTTATTCATCGACAGGAACGATCGGTCGCATGGCGGCGGGCGAAGTGACGATGCACCATCAATGGAACGGCGCTTCCTACAAGTCGGGCCTGAAATTGGCGACTGCGGTGTTTGTCTATCCAGTCGAAGGCATGAATCTTTGGAGCGACTATTTTGTCGTTCCCAAGGGAGCACCCAATCCCGACAGCGCCAAGACATTCATGAACTGGATGATGGATCCGAAAAACGCGGCCGAAGCGTCGAACTTCAATGGCTATAACAATGCAATCAAGGGTTCAGATGCCTTTATGGACGCTGGACTGCGCGCCAGCCCGGCGATCAACCCACCCGAGGCCATGAAGAGCCGTTTTCGCCCGGTGAAGGATTGCTCGGTCAAGGCCCGTGAATTGCGTGACGGAGTCTGGACGCGCCTGAATCGATGACGCAAATCGCCATCGCCATCACTGGCGTCAGCAAGACTTTTTCCGGAACTTACCATCCTGCGCTGGATGGCGTGTCGCTGGACATACACAAGAACGAGTTTTTCACGCTTCTTGGCCCCTCTGGCTGCGGCAAGACCACGCTGCTGCGCATGATAGGCGGCTTTGAAAGCCCTGATGTCGGCAGCATAGCCCTGGATGGTGTCGACATGGGGCGCACACCACCAAATCAGCGTCCAGTCAACACCGTATTTCAGAGCTATGCCCTTTTTCCTCACATGAGTGTGGCGCAGAACATTGCATTTGCGCCGGAAATGTTGGGCCTGCCCCGCGACACGATCCGCACACGGGTGGCGGAGATGATTCGTTTGCTACGGCTTGAAGGCCTGGACGAGCGTCGCCCGGCTCAGCTTTCGGGCGGCCAGCAGCAGCGTGTCGCGCTCGGTCGGGCCCTGGCGCCGGCACCCAAGGTACTGCTGCTGGACGAACCTCTGTCTGCGCTGGACCTGAAGCTACGCAAAGAAATGCAGATCGAATTGAAGCGCCTGCAACTTGCCACAGGTATCACCTTTGTCTTCGTCACCCACGACCAGGAGGAAGCTTTGCGCATGTCGGATCGAATCGCCGTGATGCGCGAGGGCAAGCTCATGCAGGTGGGCAGATCGACCGACATTTATGAGCGACCGGCCAATCTTTTTGTCGCAGAATTCATAGGTGATGCCAATTTTCTGCCAGCGATCTGCGTGCAGCGAACTGGCGCTGGTGGACGATTTCGCCTGGCTTGCTGCGGCGACCATACTGTTGAACTCACAACCGAAGATGCCAGCAACATCGCGATCGGCGCCAAGGCCACACTGATGGTCCGCCCGGAACGAATCAGCTTGGCGCCACGGGAGTCGGCGCAGCTATTCGGCGAAGTGTCCGAGACCATCTACAGCGGCAGCGACCTGCTGCTGCACGCCAGGCTTGCGGACGAGACTCTGTTGCGCGTGCACCTAAGCGGCGCACTGGGTGCTACCGCGCCGACGGCTGGCAGCACAGGTTTTGCCATACCGGACGAGGCGGTCCGGGCTTTCGCCGCATGAACTCGGTGCGCACGCGCAATCTTGCGCTGACTGCGCCGGCGGCACTGTTTCTCGCGGTCTTTATGATCGCACCCTTGTTGTTGATGCTCTACGTCTCGACGTTGGAGCGCGCACCTTTCGGTGGCGTGGTGTGGGGCAGCCATACGCTGATAGCGTATGAGAAACTATTGTTTGAGCGCGATCTTGCCGGTGCGCTTTCCTTCAACGGCGACTACATCGCAATTTTCGCGCGCTCCTTTCGGCTGGCGGCAGTCACAACGGTGTTGACGCTGCTAGTGAGCGTGCCCACGGCGCTTTACATGACCACCGTTTCAAGGCACCGCGCGACGTTCATCCTGTTTTTGGTGACGGTTCCGTTCTGGACCAATCTGCTGGTTCGAAATTTCGCTTGGATACTGATACTGCGCAACGGTGGCACGCTGGATCAGTGCCTTCAATGGCTGGGTTTGACGAGCGAGTCGCTGGACATTCTTTACACGCCCCTCGCGACAGGGATTGGTCTGACGTACTCGTTTCTTCCTTTCATGATATTGCCAACCTATGTGGCGCTGGAGCGCGTCGACAAGCGCCTGATAGAGGCTGCCTTTGATCTTGGTGCCGACCGATGGCGTGTACTCACCCGCATCGTGTTGCCGCTGGCCATGCCGGGGATTCTGGCGGGCGCGATTCTGGTCTTCGTTCCCTGTCTGGGCGCCTACGTCAGTCCCGAATTACTGGGTGGCGGCAAGTCTATGATGATTGGTAATCTGGTTCAGTCACAGTTTGGCGCGTCACGCAACTGGCCCTTCGGTGCTGCGCTGGCGCTAGTGCTGGTGGTCGTGCTGTTGGCAACCTTGCTGATGTGGCGCGTCGTGCAGCGCCGCATGGAACACGCGCCATGACACCCGAGCATAACCTGCTGAGCAGTCGCATCAACGCCGTCATTGCGGCGCTAGCGCTGGTTTTTCTCTACATCCCCATCGTCACCTTGGTGATATTGTCGTTCAACGAGAACGACTTGACAACGATCTGGGGCGGCTTGAGCGTCAAGTGGTACGTCGCCGTGCTTGACAATAGCGACATCCTCAGAGCCACGAAAAATTCGCTGATTGTCGCCAGCGTTGCCACTGCGCTGGCGACGGCAGTTGCAACAGCTGCTGCCCTTGGCGTGGCGCGTTCGAGCTCTGCACACCGGGGCGCCTTGGAAGGCCTGCTCAGCCTGCCGCTGCTGGTGCCGGAGATCGTCACTGCGGTGGCGCTGCTCATGCTGTATGTTTTGTCCGGAATGCCGCTGGGCCTGATCTCGGTGATCCTGTCGCACACCGTTTTTTGTATTCCGTTTGCCTACTATCCGATCCGGTCACGTCTGGCGGGTCTGGATCCTGCCTTGATCGAGGCAGCAGCAGATCTCTACGCGCCGCCCTGGAAACGTTTTACCCGCATCGAACTGCCGCTCTTGAGTCCGGGCATTTTCGCAGGAGCGCTGCTGGCTTTCATCAGTTCGCTGGGAGATTTTGTGATAACCTATTTTGTTGCTGGACCCGGTTCCACGACACTTCCCGTGTACGTCTTCGGCATGATCCGAACCGGCGTCACGCCCGAAGTCAATGCGCTCTCAGCGATCTTTTTGTTACTGTCAATTGCCGTGATTGCCGTTGCCTTTCTGGTTGGTGGAAGATTTGGCGAAGCGCGCAAGGAAGGACAAAAATCTTGAATAGGGGTTGGCTCCTCGCGACAGCGTTTCTGCTGGCACTGCTGCAAGACGGGGCTGGCTGGCAATGAACGTCTTTTTCAGTCCGGACTACGTTGGCTCGAACTATGCGTTTGAGACGACTCGCAAGGCAAAGTGGGTGGTCGACTCGTTGACAAGCGCACCTATCAACGACATCGCAGTGCTGCAGCCGTCGCCACTTTCGTACGACCACGTTGTCCAAGTGCATGACCCGGTCTACGTCCAAGCGGTGCAGACAGGTTTCCCGCGCAGTCTGGCTGAATCGCAGGAATTTAATTGGGATGCCGGGCTTTGGCCGATGGTTCTGGCGTCCAGTGGCGGTGCGGTCGCCGCCGCCCTGGACGCACTACAGCACGGGGTGGCGGGCTCGCTCTCCAGTGGCCTGCATCACGCCAGGTACGGTGTCGGGGCCGGCTATTGCACTTTCAACGGCCTGGTGATTTCGGCCCATCAGGCTTTGGCTGCGGGCGCCAGGACTGTTCTTATCCTGGACCTTGATGCCCACTGTGGCGGTGGTAGCGCGTCGCTGATTGCCGATGATTCACGCATCTGGCAGCTAGACGTATCGGTGGACAATTACGACAACTATGAGAGCAGGGCCTGTGCCTGGCTGCGAATCGTCAAGCGCAGCGAAGACTATCTTAGTGAAATCGAGAGTGGTCTGCGAGAAATTGTCCGCCAGGGGCCGCGCTTCGACTTGTGCCTTTACAACGCCGGAATGGACCCGTTCGAAGGTTGCCCGGATGGTGGATTGATTGGCATCACAAAGGAAATTCTCGCCGCTCGCGAGCGACTTGTGTTCGATTGGTGTCGCAAGCAAGGTCTGGCAGTCGCCTTCATGCTGGCCGGCGGCTACATCGGGGAGCATCTGGATGCCGACGGGCTGGTTGACTTGCATCGCCTGACGATATCCGCTGCGGCAGAGTCTGGCCGGGTTGGCCCTGGCAGCTTGTTTCAGGTCGGATCAGTTCCCTGACGCCCGCCAGGCTCTGATCCCGCCACTTTCTATTTTCCAAGAATCGGGAACAGCTTGACCAATCCGTCCGACATCACCTCGACCGCCAGTGCTGCCAGAATCAAACCCATCAGGCGTGTCATGACATTGATGCCGGTTTTGCCCAAACCCCGGGCAATCGGCTGCGCCAGTGCAAAGCACAGCGCGGTGGCCAGCGCAATGACCACACCGTAGCCCACCAGCGAGGCCAGCTGCCAGAAGGTTTTGGCTTTGTCGGCATATATCACCACGGTCGACATGGTGGCCGGGCCGGTCAACAAGGGAATGGTGAGCGGGACTACGGCAATGCTGGCGCGAGCGGCAGCATCACTCATTTCTTCGGCGTTTGATTTGGCCTCCGCCGGCTGGGCGTTGAGCATGGCCAGAGCGGAAGTGAGTAGCAGCATGCCGCCGCCAACCTGGAAACTGGCCAGCGATATGCCGAAAAAATTCAAAATATGCAGACCCATCAGGGCACTGACGGCAATCACGACAAAGGCGCTGAAGGATGAAATCCAGATCGTGCGACGGCGCTGTTCCCGCGTGAAATCCTGCGTGTAATGAATGAAAAACGGCACGATGGCCAGCGGGTTGACGATGGCCAGCAGCGTGACGAGGGGTTTGAAATCCATGGAAATTTTTTCAGTTGGTTCAAGGCGTGCGGCAGTCACAGACGTCGCTTCCCTTGTCAAAAACAATGCGCCAGACGCCCGGTGCTTCCAGCCGCCAAATTGAAGTGAAGGTGGCGATCAACTTGCCTTGCGGGTCGCGTACCGGACCGGAGCTGATGGCAAGCGTTCCCGATTGCAGCACTTCGACCTGCTGGGGCTGCCATGAAAAAGGTGCGGTGGAACCCTCGTAAAAGCGCTTCCAGGCGCTCGCCACACGCTCCTTGCCACGCAGCGGTTGTGGACCCGACATGAACACTGCTTCATCGGACAAGAACGTGGTAAACGCAGCATGATCCCGATCCGCCATGGATTTTGCGAACGAACGCTCTGTATCCGCGACTTGGCGTTGAAGGTCGACCGGATTCGAACTCACCGACGGCATGGCACTGCAAGCTGAAAGTATGACCATAGCGACAAGGATGGCAATGGCTGTGACGCTGCGCATAGGCAAGTCTCCGCGTTCATTGATTTCGATGCATTCAAAACTATTGCGCCAGGATGGCGGGTGGCGACGGGTGCAGTCGCGCCATGGCATACGCATCGACGTAGTGGCCTTGGCGTAAGGCATAGGCCCGGTGCGTACCCTCCAGCACGAAGCCCTGGCGCAGGTAAAGACGCTGAGCGGCCTCGTTGTCAGTGTAGACGGTGAGCTCCAGGCGCAACAGGTTTAACCAGTTGTCGGCCAGATCGATGGCAGCTTTGAGCAGGGCCGTGCCAATTCCTTGGCCTTGCCAATCATCACGTACCGCCATGCCGATACCCGCTACGTGCGAGCGGCGTGCCCCAAGCACTGGGTGCAGGCCCAGGTTGCCCACCACTTCGCCGCCGGTGACTGCCACCAAAACGCGATCCTGCGGTGCGATGTTGCTAAGGCGACTTTTCCAGACCTCGGCTGATTGCAATGGGATCTGCATGGTGCCGGCAACGGCACGTGGCTGGGTGTAGATCAGGGCACAGGCGGCGTAATCGTCGGGTTCGGCGTGGCGGATCGTGATGGTCATGGGCGGGCTCCTGAAGTAGCGGCGAAAGCCAACGCATCCAATCTACACCAGATTTGGCTTTAGGTCAGCAGCGGATGGGGAGTTACCGCCCACCCGCAACATCCAGCAGTGTGCCTGTGGTGTAGCTGGATTCATCGGACAGCAGCCACAAAATGGCTTGCGCTACTTCCAATGCACTGCCAGCGCGTTGCAGCGGCACTACCGGTGCCATCTGGCGTGCCCGGTCGGGCTGGCCGCCGGAGGCGTGGATGTCGGTCTCAATGATGCCCGGTCGCACAGCGTTGACGCGAATGCCTTCCAGCGCCACCTCCTTCGCCAACCCCATGGTGAAGGAGTCGATGGCGCCTTTGCTGGCGGCATAGTCCACATACTGACCGGCACCACCCAGGCGCGCTGCCACGCTTGACACGTTGACAATGGCGCCGCCGGTGCCGCCATGACGTGTGCTCATGCGCTTGAGTCGTGCCGCACTCATTTCATCAACGCGCTGTGCCACATCCACCACGCCGGCGTTGTTGACCAGTGCGGTGAGTCGTCCCAGTTGGGTATCGATGGTTTCGAACATGGCCATCACTTGCGCTTCCACTGCCACGTTGCCTTGAAATGAGAAGGCGCGGCCACCGCTGGCATGAATTTGTTGAATAACATCGTCTGCCGCTTTCTCGTTGGCGGAGTAATTTACCGCTACTGCGTAGCCGCGCCGCGCCGCCAGCAGGGCGGTGGCGGCGCCAATGCCGCGCGAGCCGCCAGTGATAAGAAGGACTGGGTTCATGCGGATTCCTGCGCGTTAAGAAAATTTGAGTTAAAAAGGAAAGTCCAAGCCAGTTCTCATGTTAGTCGGAAAGCCCGATAGAAAGCAGGAAGATAGCTCGGGGAACAAGATCCACGATGGAGACAAATGAACAAGACCATTGACTATTACTTTGCACCACAAAGCCCCTGGACTTACTTGGGCCATGCCCGCCTGACGACGATGACCAGTGCAACGCAAGCAGTCGTGCGCGTGTTACCAGCGGATTTTGGTAAAGTTTTTGCGGCTTCCGGTGGATTGCCACTTGGTAAGCGCGCACCGCAACGCCAGGCCTACCGGTTGGTCGACTTGGCCCGCTATCGCGACGCTTTGAATGTGCCACTGAATGTGCAACCGCGCTACTTTCCGGTGGTGTCAGACGATGCGGCGCGCCTGATCGTTGCAGTGGGTTTGCGGGACGGTGCACAAGCCGCGATGCACTTCAGTGGCGCAGTGTTTGCCGCGGTCTGGGCGCAGCAGCGCGACATTGCCAGTGCCCAGACACTGGCCGAGTTGTTAAGTGAATGTGGTCTGCCATCGGAGCGGTTGGCGCGGTCGCACGAGCAGGAGGCGCGGGATCAATATGAAGCCAATACGCAGTCCGCAATCGAGGCCGGAGTGTTTGGGGCACCCAGTTACTGTATTGAAGGTGAAATTTTTTGGGGTCAGGACCGGCTTGATTTCGTCGAACGCAAACTAAACCAAAGCACCCAATTTTAGAAGATATGCAAACAGCCGAATTTGTTATACCGCAGGCGCCATTCTGATTTAACCGCTATTACCTCTGATCTTTCTAACTTGGGATATTTGAAAATGATCCAGCTTCACTACTACCCCGGCACCGCGGCGATGACGCCCCACATTTTGCTGGAAGAAATTGGCGTGCCTTTTGAGTTGGTTTTGGTGGATCGGATGGTCGATGCGCACAAGGCGCCGAGTTACCTCAAGCTCAACCCTAACGGATTGATTCCTGTGCTGACTGACGGTGACCTGGTGCTCTATGAGACGGCGGCAATCTGTCTGTATTTGTGCGACAAATATCCTGGCGCCGCATTGGCCCCGGCGACCGGTACCTTTGCGAAAGCACACTTTTACAAATGGCTGGTCTGGCTGACCAATACCTTGCAATCGACCCTGATCATCTACTTCTATCCGGAGCGCTGGGTCAATCAAGGGAATACGGCCGGGGCAGCCGAGGTGAAGGCACAGGCGCAACGTAAGGTGGGTGACTTACTCGACCAGCTTGACTTTGAGTTGGCCCGCCATGGTGGACCCTGGCTGATGGGAGATTTCTATTCGGCGGTTGACCCTTTTGCCATAATGTTGTGCCGCTGGACACGTGGTTTTTCAAGCGCAGCAGCCCGCACCCGGCCGCATCTTGGACCCTATCTGCAAGCGGTGTTGGCTCGACCCGCAGTGCAACGGGTGTTTGCAACGGAACAACTGGCGCAACCCTGGGTCTGACCAGATTCGATGGTCAAGTGAAGAAATGTTGGGCTCGAGACTATCTGACTTTTTGCAGCAGACGGGCCGCATCCCTGGCAAAGTAGGTCAGTACACCGTCTGCGCCGGCGCGTTTGAACGCCAACAAACTTTCCATCATCACTGCGTTGTGGTCGAGCCAGCCGTTTTGGGCGGCGGCCTTGAGCATCGCGTATTCGCCGCTGACCTGGTATGCAAACGTCGGTACCCTGAACTCATCCTTAACCCGACGCACAATGTCAAGGTAAGGCATGCCGGGTTTGACCATCACCATGTCGGCACCTTCAGCAATGTCCATCGCGACTTCGCGCAACGCCTCATCTGAGTTGCCAGGATCCATTTGGTAGACCTTTTTGTTGCCTTTGCCCAAGTTTGTCGCCGAGCCGACAGCATCACGGAAGGGGCCGTAAAACGCGCTGGCGTACTTGGCGCTGTAGGCCATGATGCGGGTGAGAATGAAATGGTTGGCCTCCAGCGCTTGGCGAATGGCGCCGATGCGACCGTCCATCATGTCACTAGGTGCCACAATATCCACACCGGCGCCGGCTTGAGTAAGTGCCTGCTTCACCAGGACGGCCACAGTCTCATCGTTCATGATATAGCCATCTGCTGCCGGGTTGGGGTCAGGCAAACCGTCCTGCCCGTGGCTGGTGAAAGGGTCCAGCGCCACGTCGGTCATGACACCCAGATCAGGAAATTCCTTCTTTAGTGCCTGTACCACTCGGGGCACCAGACCATCCGGATTCAGGGCTTCGCGCCCGTCAAGGGTTTTCAAGGCCGGGTCAATCACGGGAAACAAGGCCATGACCGGAATGCCCAGCCCGACGCACTCCTCGGCGACTGGCAACAACAGATCCAGGCTGAGACGTTCGACGCCCGGCATCGACAGCACCGCCTCACGCCGCTGTTTCCCATCAACCACAAACACCGGGTAGATCAGATCATTCGGGGTGAGCGTGTTTTCGCGGACCAGATTGCGGGTAAAGGCGTCGTGCCGTAACCGGCGTGGGCGCCCCAAGGGGTAAGAAGCATGAGTTGTCATGATGAAAAGTGTAATCGTTGAAAAGTTTACCTGGTGCAGCCGAGAATATTAAAATATAAGAGTGACCCTCAGCAGAGCTTGAAATGAAGCTAGAAATTTGCTATATTGCGTTCAGGCAGTTCGCTGCCTCCCGCTTTTCCTCCCTGAGCGGGGCCTTGATGTGTGACAGCAAATAGGCTTACCACCCCAGCCCTTGTGCTGGGGTTTTTTTTGACCTGGGCTGTATCCATGCTTTGGATTAAATCACTTCACATTGTTTTTGTCGCCAGTTGGTTTGCCGGGCTGTTCTATCTGCCACGAATCTTTGTTAACTTGGCGATTGTCTCGCCGCAGTCTGTGGCAGAGCGCGAGCGGCTGTCGTTGATGGCGCGCAAGTTACTACATTTTACCAATCCCATTGCAGTACCGGCATTTGAGCAGGTTCGCGGTATATCGAAATACTCGCGGCCACGTCTGGTACCGCTGGTACGCCGAGGCGCCGGTGCATAAGACTTCGGCATGGCCGCTCGCGCTGATCTATGCGGGGCTCATTTTTTATGCCAGTCTGTATCCGTTTTCTGATTGGCGATATCAGGGCATCGTACCCTGGGCATTTTTGAGCAGCCCGTTACCAAAATATTGGACCAGTTTTGATGTGGTGGTCAATGTGTTGGGTTACATGCCGCTTGGGTTTTTGTTGGTGCTCAGTGCCCTGCGCAGCGGTCGAATCAGGTACACCATTGCTCTGATGACGCTGCTTGCGGGTGTACTGTCTTTGACGATGGAGTCACTGCAAAGCTATATACCAGTGCGTGTGCCGTCTAATATTGACCTCGCTCTAAATACCCTGGGCGCCTGGCTGGGAGCCCTGATAGCGTGGGCGATGGAAAAGCTGGGCGTCATCGACCGTTGGAGTAATTTTAGGACGCGCTGGTTTGTGGCGGATGCAAGAGGTGGCCTGGTTTTGCTGGCAATGTGGCCGCTGGCCCTGCTGTTCCCGGCAGCCGTTCCTTTTGGGCTCGGCCAGGTGCTGGAGCGACTCGAGGCGGCTTTGGTCGACGTGCTACAGGACACACCGTTTCTGGACTGGTTACCGGTGCGGGATATTGAGTTGCAACCTTTGGTGCCGGGCGTGGAACTGGTCTGTGTCATGTTGGGCGTCCTGATCCCGTGCCTGTTGGGCTTTTGCATCATCCGCTCAGCCGCACGGCGAACACTGTTTTTGCTGATGGTGTTCGCCTTGGGCGTTGGCGCAACAGCTCTTTCAGCCGCTTTGAGTTACGGCCCGGAGCATGTTTTGGAGTGGTTCAGCGTCCCTGTCAAGGCGGGCTTGGTCACGGCGCTAGTACTGGCAATTTTGATGCTCTGGGTGCCGATGCGTGTAAGCGCCGCCTTGGTGCTGCTTGCGCTGGGTATTTATCTTAGTTTGCTTAACCAGGCGCCAACCAGCCCATATTTTGCTCAAACACTGGCCACTTGGGAACAGGGGCGATTCATTCGATTCCACGGGTTGGCCCAGTGGCTGGGGTGGTTTTGGCCCTACGCCACGTTGCTGTACGTGTTGACTCGGGTCGGGGGTCGCGGCCCGAAAAACTAGAATCCCCCGATGATTGAAAAAAAACTTGAATGGAAAGTCGTCGCCAGTCCCGATGTCATTCCGGCGGATTCCTACTACCAGCGGCATATTTTTTTCTGTCTCAATGAGCGAAACAATGGTGAAGAGTGCTGTTCCCGGCAGGGTGCGCAAGATGGGTTTGAGCGGTGCAAGGTTCAGATCAAGGCGGCCGGACTGGCCGGTCCCGGCAAGGTGCGTGTCAACAAGTCCGGCTGCCTGGATCGCTGTGTTGCCGGCCCAGTGGCAGTGGTTTACCCGGAGGCAGTTTGGTACACCTACGTGGACAACCATGACATCGACGAAATTGTCGAGTCGCACCTGAAAAGCGGCAAGGTCGTGAAGCGTCTGTTGATACCGGCAGACCTTGGGCGCTAGGGGTTTTTGACTTTTGGCGCCAGCTTAACTGGACGCAAACGGGTTTTTCAAAAAATATTAATTCATTTTTGCCGGGCGCCACGCGTACCGGTGCACTCATCCCATGAAATCCCTGCTTTTAGCCATCTTCGCCGCATTGTCTTTCTCTGTTGCTGCTCAAAATCCGCAACCACCTGAAATTGCAGCACGCGCTTACTTGCTGTTTGATGTAACCGCCAATCAGCTGTTGGCCGAGAAAGACATTGATATGCCGGTCGAGCCCGCTTCCCTGACCAAGTTGATGACGGCATACCTGGTGTTTGATGCTTTACGCAGCAAGAAAATAGATCTCGAACAGACGCTTCCTGTAAGTGAACGGGCCTGGAAAATGCCTGGCTCGCGCATGTTCATCGACCCCAAGATGCTGGTGCCGGTGGAAGACCTTGTCAAAGGCATGGTAGTGCAGAGTGGCAATGACGCCACAATGGCGCTGGCAGAAGGTGTTGGCGGGAGCGTTGAGCGTTTCGTACAGCTCATGAATGAGCAGGCGAAGGCACTCGGAATGAAGGCCACCACCTACAAAAATCCTGAGGGCTTGACAGAGGCCGGTCACACCACCACCGCGCGTGACTTGAGCATCCTTGCCACCCGGTTGATGCGAGATTTTCCGGACTATGTTGTTTATTACGCCCTGAAAACGTACCGTTACCCGGGGACTCCTGCTGCCAATGACAGTAACCGTAATCTGTTGCTGTTTCGCGATCCGTCGGTGGACGGCTTGAAGACTGGACACACAGACGCTGCGGGCTATTGCCTCATCGCCACTGCCAAGCGTGACTTTTCTAGTCTAGGTACGCCCGGCGCTGCGGCTGGTTCGCCTACAGCGACCGGAAGTCGTCGGCTACTGTCCATTGTTTTAGGTGCCGCAAGTGAGAACTCGCGTGCCAATGAGTCGCAGAAGTTGTTGAACTGGGGCTACACCGCGTTTGAAGCCGTTAAGCTGTTCGATGCGAACCAGATAGTGGTTTCCCCGACGGTCTGGAAGGGCAATAGCGCAACTGTCAAACTGGGTCGCCCGCAAGCGATTGTGGTTGCCATCCCTGCCGGAACCGCGGGCAAGCTCAAAACACAAGTGGTTCGCTCCGAGCCCCTGGTGGCACCCTTTGCAAAAGGACAACAGGTGGCAACCCTAAAGATTTCCTCCGGGGAGCAGGCCTTGATTGAAGTTCCGTTGGTCGCCTTGGATGCAGTTGAACAAGCCGGCGTGTTTGGCCGTGCCTGGGATGCAGTGCGGCTGTGGATCAAATAAGAGCGAACTTATAGAAAGTGAGCACACGCAAACAAACCTTCTGCGCCAATGGAGATGAAAGATGATTGCGGGAAAACTATTGACCTGCTATAGTCGAAGGCTTTTCGGAATTTCCGAAGGGATTCACGTTTTCAAAGTATTTAAGTCTTAGTTATCAAACGTTTAGGGACGTTTTCCAATGCCAACCATTAATCAGTTAGTGCGTCAGGGGCGCGAGGTCGAAACGATCAAGTCCAAAAGCCCTGCGATGCAGAATTCTCCTCAGCGTCGCGGTGTGTGCACCCGCGTGTACACCACAACGCCCAAAAAACCAAACTCCGCTCTGCGCAAAGTCGCCAAGGTGCGCCTGACCAACGGGTTCGAAGTTATTTCCTACATCGGCGGCGAAGGCCACAACCTGCAGGAGCACTCAGTGGTGCTGGTGCGCGGTGGTCGCGTCAAGGATCTGCCGGGTGTGCGTTACCACATCGTGCGCGGTTCGCTCGATTTGCAAGGCGTGAAAGATCGCAAGCAGTCGCGCTCCAAGTACGGCGCCAAGAAACCAAAGGCCAAATAAGCCAACGCCCAGTCAAAAACAAAGGTGTTGATTCCCGCGTGGCGCGGTGATTCAACGTAGTGACCCGCTGTTGGGTCAAGTAAGTGAAAACCAGGATGGTTTTCGCGTCATCTGATAAAGATGTCAACTGAAGCAAAGAGGTGAAAAAATGCCACGTCGTCGCGAAGTCCCTAAGCGTGAAATCCTGCCGGACCCTAAATTCGGCAATGTAGAGCTGTCCAAATTCATGAATGTGATCATGGAAGGCGGAAAAAAAGCGGTTGCCGAGCGAATTATTTATGGTGCGCTTGAGCAGATCGAGAAAAAGAACCCTGGCAAAGACCCGGTGGAGGCCTTCAATATGGCCATTAATAACGTCAAGCCGATGGTCGAGGTCAAGTCCCGCCGTGTCGGTGGCGCCAACTACCAGGTGCCAGTGGAAGTGCGACCGGTTCGCCGTTTAGCCCTGTCCATGCGCTGGATCAAGGAAGCCGCCCGCAAGCGGGGCGAAAAATCCATGGCTCTTCGTCTCGCCAATGAGTTGATGGAAGCAACCGAGGGTCGTGGCGGTGCCATGAAAAAGCGAGACGAAGTTCACCGCATGGCAGAGGCCAACAAGGCCTTCTCCCACTTCCGTTTTTAAGAGGCGGCTACCTGCGGGCCTTCATACGTCGTGGCAGTCCCTTGTCGTGCTTGTAGCACTGCCTGCGGGACTGTGTCTAGTCTGAAAACCGCTCGCTACTCCGTCCGGGGGGCACAAACCCCAAGAACGGTGTTTTGAAGAAATCAAGGATAACAAGGATCCAACATGGCTCGCCATACACCCATTGAGCGCTATCGCAATATCGGCATCTCGGCACACATTGACGCCGGCAAGACTACCGCGACTGAACGTATTCTTTTTTATACAGGTGTGAACCACAAAATTGGTGAAGTGCACGATGGTGCGGCCACGATGGACTGGATGGAGCAGGAGCAAGAGCGTGGCATCACGATCACCTCGGCCGCCACTACGTGCTTTTGGAAGGGCATGGAAAACAACTTCGCTGAACATAGAATTAACATCATTGACACCCCCGGCCACGTGGACTTCACCATCGAGGTGGAGCGTTCCATGCGCGTACTGGACGGCGCCTGTATGGTGTACTGCGCAGTTGGTGGCGTGCAACCCCAATCCGAGACCGTCTGGCGTCAAGCCAACAAATATAAAGTACCGCGTCTGGCCTTTGTGAACAAAATGGACCGAACCGGGGCCAATTTTTTCAAGGTTTATGACCAGATGAAACTGCGTCTCAAGGCCAACCCTATCCCCATCGTGATCCCGATTGGGGCAGAAGAAAACTTTGTAGGCGTCGTTGATTTGATCAAAATGAAGGCCATTATCTGGGACGAAGCGTCCCAGGGCATGAAGTTTGAATACAAGGAAGTTCCTGATGAGTTGCTGACACTGGCCAAAGAATGGCGCGAGAAGATGGTGGAGGCTGCGGCTGAATCGTCTGAAGAGCTCATGAACAAGTACCTTGAAGAAGGTGATTTAACGCAAGATGAAATCATGCTTGGTATTCGCACGCGCACTATCGCCAGCGAAATTCAACCGATGTTGTGCGGCACCGCTTTCAAGAATAAGGGTGTGCAGCGCATGCTGGACGCCGTCATCGAATTCATGCCTTCGCCCGTTGACATTCCCCCGGTGAAGGGGGCTGACGAAGACGAGGTGCCTGTCACCCGCAGGGCGGACGACGGCGAGAAGTTCTCCGCGCTGGCGTTCAAGTTGATGACTGATCCTTTTGTTGGACAGCTGACTTTCGTTCGCGTCTACTCTGGCGTGCTGACCAAGGGCGATACGGTGTACAACCCGATCCGTGGCAAGAAAGAACGTATCGGCCGTATCGTGCAGATGCACGCCAACAAGCGTGAAGAAGTGAGCGAGATTGTCGCCGGTGATATCGCTGCATGTATCGGTTTGAAGGATGTCACCACGGGTGAAACCTTGTGTGACCCCAGCGCCATCATCATGCTCGAACGCATGGTGTTCCCAGAGCCGGTGATTACACAGGCAGTGGAGCCCAAGACCAAGGTTGACCAGGAAAAAATGGGTATCGCCTTGCAGCGTTTGGCGCAGGAGGATCCGTCCTTTCGCGTTAAGACGGATGAAGAGTCAGGTCAGACTCTGATCGCGGGAATGGGTGAGTTGCACCTTGAAATCATTGTTGACCGCATGAAACGCGAATTTGGCGTTGAGGCCAACGTGGGTAAGCCGCAAGTGGCCTATCGTGAAACCATTCGCAAGACCGTGGAAGACGCGGAAGGCAAGTTTGTGCGCCAGTCCGGTGGCAAGGGTCAGTACGGTCACGTTGTGCTGAAGATTGAACCGAATGAACCTGGTAAGGGCATTCAATTCATTGACGCCATCAAGGGCGGTGTGGTTCCTCGCGAATATATTCCGGCGGTGGAAAAAGGTATTAACGAGGCCGTAACCTCGGGCGTGCTGGCTGGCTACCCGGTCGTGGACGTCAAGGTAACCCTGCATTTTGGTTCCTACCACGACGTCGACTCGAACGAAAACGCGTTCAAAATGGCGGCTATTTTTGGTTTCAAGGAAGGTTGCCGAAAAGCCGGCCCGGTGATCCTGGAGCCCATGATGGCGGTGGAAGTTGAAACACCGGAAGACTACGCTGGCAACGTGATGGGTGATTTGTCCTCACGTCGCGGTATGGTTCAGGGCATGGAAGACATGGTTGGTGGCGGTAAAGCCATCAAAGCGGAAGTTCCCCTGTCGGAGATGTTCGGTTACTCAACGACGCTTCGTTCCATGTCACAGGGACGTGCTACCTACACGATGGAATTCAAACATTACACCGAAGCACCCCGCAATGTGTCCGAAGCCATCATGGCAGCGCGGGCTAAATAGTTTTTGATTGATTTGTCTGCGATTTCGCACCCCGAGCTGCCCGTGGCAAGGGACACTGTGACGAACTGCAAACATTAAACCGATCCACGGGCATTGCTCTTTTAAGGAATTGAAAATGGGAAAAGAAAAATTTGCACGCACCAAGCCGCACGTCAACGTCGGCACCATTGGTCACGTGGACCACGGCAAGACCACCCTGACGGCGGCCATCACCTCGGTGCTGGCGGCCAAGTTTGGGGGTACCGCCAAAGCCTACGACCAGATTGACGCAGCGCCGGAAGAAAAAGCGCGCGGCATCACCATCAACACCGCGCACGTCGAGTACGAAACTGCCAACCGGCACTATGCCCACGTTGACTGCCCGGGCCACGCTGACTATGTGAAAAACATGATCACCGGTGCGGCCCAGATGGACGGCGCCATTCTGGTCTGTTCGGCCGCTGACGGCCCCATGCCGCAAACCCGCGAGCACATCCTGCTGGCGCGCCAGGTGGGCGTTCCCTACATCATCGTGTACCTGAACAAATGCGACATGGTCGATGACGCCGAACTGCTCGAACTCGTTGAAATGGAAGTACGCGAACTGCTCGACAAATACGATTTCCCCGGCGACAAGACCCCCATCATCCACGGCTCGGCCAAACTCGCCATGGAAGGCGACAAAGGCGAACTCGGCGAAGGCTCCATCATCAAACTCGCTGAAGCGCTGGACACCTACATCCCGATGCCACAGCGCGCGGTCGACGGTGCCTTCCTGTTGCCCGTTGAAGACGTCTTCTCCATCTCCGGTCGCGGCACCGTTGTGACCGGTCGGGTTGAGCGTGGCGTCATCAAAGTCGGTGAAGAAATCGAGATCGTCGGCATCACCACCACGCAAAAGACCATCTGCACCGGCGTTGAAATGTTCAGGAAACTGCTCGACCAAGGCCAGGCCGGTGACAACGTGGGCATCTTGCTGCGCGGCACCAAGCGCGAAGACGTGCAGCGCGGCCAGGTGCTGTGCAAGCCCGGCTCGATCAAGCCGCACACCCACTTCACCGGCGAGATCTACGTCCTGTCCAAAGACGAGGGTGGCCGTCACACGCCGTTCTTCAACAACTACCGTCCCCAGTTCTACTTCCGCACGACCGACGTGACGGGAGCAGTGGAGCTGGCCAAGGACAAGGAGATGGTCATGCCGGGCGACAACGTCAGCATCACCGTCAAGCTCATCAACCCCATCGCCATGGAAGAAGGCCTGCGCTTCGCCATCCGTGAAGGCGGCAGAACCGTCGGCGCCGGGGTCGTGGCGAAAATCCTCGAATAAGGAAGCAGTCAACAGGGGTGTAGCTCAATTGGCAGAGCGCTGGTCTCCAAAACCAGAGGTTGGGGGTTCGATGCCCTCCGCCCCTGCCAGATTTCTGGCAAACGCAGCGGCCC
>JANXLW010000073.1 GCA_025354965.1 Betaproteobacteria bacterium | reverse complement strand
CGTTTTTTTGATCAGTGCAGCCGCCTGTTTTACCAGCGTCGGTCCGTGGTAAATCAGACCGGTATAAATCTGCACCACATCGGCGCCGGCCCTGATCTTGCTGACCGCATCTTCAGCGCTCATGACACCACCGACACCGATGATGGGAAAACCCTGACCCAAAGCGCTGCGCAGTTGCGTGATGATGCGGTTGCTCATGCCCAGCAGCGGGGCACCGGACAGTCCGCCCGCTTCTTCGGCGTGAATTTGCCCCTGCACGGCACTGCGGCTGAGCGTGGTGTTGCTGGCAATGACGCCGTCCATGCCGTGCCGCTTGAGCGCAGCGGCAATTACGCCGACCTGTGTCTGGTCCAGATCCGGCGCGATTTTGACGAAGATGGGTGTGCGTTTGGCGTGGCGCGTGGCAAGCACTTCACGGCGCTGGGCAATTGCGCCCAGCAGACCCTCCAGTGCGTCATCGCCTTGCAGCGAGCGCAGGTTTTGGGTGTTCGGGCTGGAGATGTTGATACTGACATAGTCGGCCAGCGGATAGACGCCGTCAAGCGCGGTCAGGTAGTCGTCGGTGGCACGTTCGATGGGTGTCGCAGCGTTCTTGCCGATGTTCAATCCCAGCAGCATCAGTGGCTTTTTTAGTGGACCCGCGTTGAGTCTTTGCCGGTACAGGGATGAGCGCTTGACGTTCGCAATAAAAGCTTCCAGACCTTCATTATTGAATCCCAGACGGTTGATCAGTGCCTGCGCCGCAGGCAGCCGAAACAGGCGCGGCTTTGGATTTCCGGGTTGCGCCAGTGGCGTGACGGTACCCAGTTCCACAAAGCCGAAGCCGATGGCACCCAGCCCGTCAATGCAGCGCGCATTTTTGTCCAGTCCGGCCGCCAGACCAACCCGGTTCGGGAAAGTCAAACCGGCCAGCACAATCGGGTCATCGACCCGGGCGGCACAATAGGCCAGTTGCAATGGTGTGCCCTGGGTACCCGCCAGGGCAAGCAAGGTCAACTCATGGGCGGTCTCCGGGTCCAGGCCGAATAAAAATCGGCGAACCAGGGCGTAAGGGATGACAGACATCGGATAATTCCTGCAAAGTATTCTTCTAACCCGGACGATTTTCCCAGATGGCAAACCCAGACTCCCAAACCCAAGCCGAGCTCTCACAAGACCAACTTAAAGCCTTGGTAGGCCAGGCCGCCCTGCAGTTCGTGGTTCCGGGTGAGATTGTCGGTGTTGGCACCGGGTCCACCGTCAACAAATTTATCGATGCGCTGGCTTCCATCAAAGACCAGATCAAGGGCGCAGTGTCGAGTTCGGTGGCCAGCACGCAACGCCTGCAGGCGCTGGGCATTGCAATTTTTGACGCCAATGACGTCGACCGGTTGTCGGTTTATATCGATGGTGCAGATGAGATCGATCACCACGGAAATATGATCAAAGGCGGTGGCGCGGCTCTCACGCGCGAGAAAATTGTGGCGGCTCTGGCAACCAGGTTTGTCTGCATTGTGGATGAATCCAAACTGGTGCAGACACTGGGCAAGTTTCCTTTGCCGGTGGAAGTGATTCCGATGGCTGCCAAGCGCATAGCGCAACAGTTTGCAGCGATGGGGGGGAAGGCGCAGGTGCGCTTGAAAGACCGCCAGCCGCTGGTCACCGACAACGGTCAGATGATCATTGACGTGACTGGCCTGCAGATAGTCGATCCGCTCGCCTTTGAGGCACAGGTGAGTCAGTGGCCAGGTGTCGTGACGGTAGGCGTTTTCGCCTTTCAAAAAGCACAGATATGCTTATTGGGCACCGCGCATGGTGTTGAAAAACTGACCTTCTGAAGCCATTCTGGGCCGCCCTTCAGCGCCGTCCTGAATCGATCAAAACTTGATGCCCGCTGGATTGGCGGAGAGGTCCGCTGAGGGGGTGTTGGGCGCTGGTGTTAGCTGAATCTGCAATTCCTCAGCTTTGCCGACCGGCAACTGCTTTTGTAACGTGACTAAAGGACTTGGATCAGGGTTGCGGTAGCCGGTTGGCAACTGGGATGTCAGCGGATATCCGGCGGCATTGAGAAACTGCGTCCATTCCGATTCCGAGAAACCCTTGATCTGCTGGCCACCTATGGTCAGAAACGGCAGTGAACCGCCGCCGCTGATGCGCTGCAGCGCTTCGGCATCTTCGTTGGTGCTGACGGTTTTTTCAGCAAAGGGAATGCCACGCCCGGCCAGCAGCGCGCGACCCGACGCGCATGGGGTGCAACCGCTGGAGGTGTACAAGGTCACCGGGTATTTGCTGGCCACCAGGCGCAGCTCGAACGGTAGCGCAACAGTGCTTGCGAGGGTGGACCGGCCATCGGCACTGAGCGGTGTAGCGCTTTTGGAAGCGGCGGCCGCTTTGTCGGCAAAAGTGACGTGTCCACTGGGGTCCACCATGCGGTAGATCGTTTGCGCCTGCAAGGGGCTGGCCAGTAGCAGCGCCGCGGCGCAAATTGCTGCGCACGCTGACGCACCCAGTGCCTGAAATTTTTGGTCAATTGGATTGCTCTTCAACTTCACAACGAACCCCCTTGGTTTGGCACGGCCATACCCTGATGACGCAACAAGGCCTCCAGACTCGGTGCACGGCCCCGAAAGGTCTTGAACGATTCCATCGCCGGGCGGCTGCCACCAGCCTCCAGAATTGCCTGCCGGTATTTTCTACCGGTTTCGACATTTGGCAAACCTTCCTTACCCATTGTTTCCTCAAAGGCGGCATAGGCATCGGCGCTAAGCACTTCGGCCCACTTGTAGCTGTAATAACCGGCCGCATAGCCACCGGCAAAAATATGGCTGAAGGTGTGTGCTGTGCGGCTCCACTCGGGTGGTTGCAGCACCGCCACTTCGGCGCGAACTTGCGTCAGCAGAGGCATGATGTCAAGTGCCGGGTCGTGCGCGGTATGCAGCAGCATGTCAAACAGGGCAAATTCGATTTGTCGCAGGGTTTGCATGCCGCTCTGGAAATTTTTGGCCAGCAGCATTCGGTCGAACAATTCGCGTGGCAACGGTTCACCGGTATCCACGTGGGCCGTCATGTGGCGCAGAACGTTCCATTCCCAGCAGAAGTTTTCCATGAACTGGCTGGGCAACTCCACGGCGTCCCACTCGACGCCGCTGATGCCGGACACGTCGTGCTCATTGACTTGCGACAGCAGGTGATGCAGGCCATGACCAAATTCATGAAACAGCGTGGTGACATCGCCATGGGTGAGAAGTGCCGGCTTGTCGCCGACACCTTCGGCAAAGTTGCATACCAGGTGTGCCGCCGGTGTTTGCAGCTGATGGTTGTCGGGCCGCAACCAGCGGGTGCGCACATCGTCCATCCAGGCGCCGCCGCGCTTGCCGGTGCGCGCCGCTGGGTCGAGATAGAACTGACCGACCAAGGTGTTGTCGCGTTCTATGCGATAGAACTCTACGCCAGCGTGCCACACCGGGGCCGTGTCCTTTTGAATGCTGACGTCAAACAGCGTCTCGACAATTTTGAACAAGCCGGCCAACACCTTGGGCGCCGTGAAGTACTGCTTGACCTCTTGTTCGCTGAAGGCGTAGCGCGCTTCCTTCAATTTTTCACTCACAAACGGCCAGTCCCAGGCTTGCGGATTTGATAAATTTAGATGCTGCTGGGCAAATTCACGCAGGTCAGCCAGGTCTTTTTCGGCGAATGGCCGCGCTTTGCTTGCCAGGTCGCGCAAAAAGTCAATGACGTGCCGCGGTGATTCGGCCATTTTGGGAACGACCGAGAGTTCGCCGAAGTTGCCGTAGCCCAGCAGTTTGGCTTCTTCCAGACGCAAGGTGAGCATTTCGGTGATCAGGGCCGAGTTGTCAAACTTGCGGGCCTCGGTATCTGACTGGTCAGAGGCGCGGGTCACGTAAGCGCGATAAAGTTTCTCGCGCAAGGCGCTGCTGCGGGCAAACTGCATCACGGGCAGGTAACAGGGCATTTTGAGCGTGAGCTTGTAGCCTTCTTTGCCTTGCGCTTGGGCAGCAGACCGGGCCGCTTGCTTGACGTCGTCGGGCACACCGTCCATTTCGGCCGCGTCGGCGTAATAGCTGAAGGCGTCGGTAGCGTCGAGTGCGTTCTCGCTGAATTTTTGACTCAGTTCGGCTTGGCGCTCCTGAATGGCGGTAAATCGTTCACGGTCCGAGCCGGTCAGTTCAGCGCCGCCCAGCACAAAATTACGCATCGCATTCTTGTGCGCCTGACGCTGCTCGGCGTTCAGTGTTGTGGTGTCAATCGCCTTGTATTTGGCATAGAGGCGTTCGTCTGCTCCGAGGCGGGTGGAAAATTCGGTCACTTTGGGCAGTGCTTCGTTGTAAGCGGCACGCAGTTCGGGTGTGTCGGCCACGCTGTTCAAGTGGCTCACGGCGCCCCAGGCACGGTTCAGTTTTTCGGTGGCGACGTCCAGCACGCCTGCAATGTCGTGCCAGCGCGCCGGGAAAGCCGGCGCCGTGACGGCTTCCAGCGCAACATTGGCGTCTGCCAGCAATTGACCCATGGCGGGGGCAATGTTGTCTGGCTTGATCTGGTCAAAAAGAGGTAGATCATCGAAGGATAGCAGTGGATTGTTCATGGGAATCTAGGTCGCGGCGCGTTCTGCCGCTTCAATAGTGTTGACCAGCAACATCGTAATCGTCATCGGACCAACCCCACCCGGCACCGGGGTAATGAAGCTGGCAATCTCTCTCACGCCGGCAAAATCAACGTCACCGCACAGCTTGCCTTCAGGGTTGCGGTTCATGCCGACGTCGATCACGA
>JANXLW010000079.1 GCA_025354965.1 Betaproteobacteria bacterium | reverse complement strand
TTCACCTTTGATGTGGGGCAGAAGCTCGATGAAGTGGCAGGCGCGGCTCCCGCGCCGCTCGTCGATGATGTAGGGGAAGGCGTCGGTGCCCTGGCGGGCGGCGTCGCGCAGGTAGCGTTCGCAGGCGAGGCGCTCCAGGCGGCCAGCGGTTTCAGTGCCGTCGGCGACGCGCTGCGCATACGTCTGCACTCGCGCGAGGTAGTCGGGGCGCATCAGTCTTCGGGGAAGCCTGCGAATCCGGTGGCGGGCGTGGCCGGGTCGGCCGGGACGCCGTCGGTGGGCACGGGGAACAGCTGGCCCTGGCGGCGGATGGCGGTGGTAACCCGAGCGCGCTGCGCGGGGGTGAGGCCGAATTCAGCCAGGTAGTTGGAGAGCTTGCTTTGCTCCTTGTTCAGGATCTGGTACAGCGCGGACTGGATGGGCAGGCCGTTGGGGGTGGTGGCGGTGAGCGCGGCTTCCAGGGCGAGGGCTTCGACGTCTGCGCGCAACGCGGCGTTGGAGGCGGCGCCGTCACCAGCGGCTGCCAGCGTCACCTTCATTTTGGCGAGGATGGCACGCTCGAGCAGATCGATGCGGCCGACCGTCTGGCACATCAGCGCCAGCGCTTCGCGATCGACCTTGCTCAGCAGGTTGTAGTAGACCAGCTCGGCGCTGAGACGCTTCCAGGCCTTGCGCGATTCCTTCAGCAGCCACTTGGGCGCATCGGGCACGCCGACCTCGGGCCGAAAGGTCTGGTCAAGGTTCAGCGGGCGATGACCCCGGCCGCCTTCAAGCACCTTGAGCTCGGCAGGCTTCGGCGCTGGTCCACGTTGTCCCATATTTCCTCCTACCCCCCCACCCCAAAAACCTGCGCGGCCAAAAATTAGATGAAAGCACGGTTTCCGGTGCGGGCCGGCCAGCTTTTTTGACCCCCTACCCCCACCCCGGTCACAGGCGGTATTGATCGGGGAAACTGAACCGCCGCTGCCCGCGCGCCGCCTCGTCCACGCGCTTGGCCTCGTTGCAGGCCGAGCACAGCGGTTGGGTGTTGCTTGCTTCGTCCGCGCCGCCTTCGGCCAGCGGCACGATGTGGTCACGCACCGCAGCCAGCGTGGTGCGGCCTGCGGCTTTGCACAATCTGCACAGCGGCTCAGCACCGAACAGCCGCGCGCGTTCGCGTTGCAGCCAGCGGCCAGCGCGACGTGGTGTTATGTCTGCCCGCTTGGCCCACTGCAGCCTGGCATGCTGGGCGCAGCGGCCTGAGCCATCACGCACCAGCACACCGCAGCCAGCCTGTGTGCAGGGCCTCGGGGCTGCGCTGGGCATTGTGCCGCCTCAATGGTTAAAAGCAAAAAGCCCCGCAGATTCACATCCGACGGGGCTTTTTGCTTTGTTGATTAGCTCGCTTGTTTCGTTTTTCGCCTTCGATCTAAACGCACGAATTCCACAGCTTGCCATAAATGTAGCACAAACCTGCATGTTGCATAATTATTTTTTAAACCGCGTCAGCGCCGCACCGGCAACTCGCCGGTCGGTTCTCGGGCCTGGGCGTGCACCTGCGCCTGTGCCTCGGCCAGCTGTCGGGCCGCACGCTGGCGTTCCAGCCGGTCGCTAAACCACCTTGCCAGCGCGGCATGGGCGGTATCCACCCGCTGCGCCACTGCCCGCTCGCCGATGCCCAGCAGCTTGGCGCCCTGCTTCACGCCCGAATCTTGCACGTAGAGCAGATACACCGTGCGGCCCAGGTCAGGCGGCAGCGCCTTCACGGCTTGCTCGGTCACATCCGCCTCGACCGAGTCCACGGGAATCACGCTCTCACGGTAGCGGCTCTGATCCACGCGCTCTGTCAGCATCGACGCGCTGGCGTAGCCCAGGCCGCCACTGGCTTCGGCAGCCTTCCAGCGTGCCCAGTTCAACAGTCGAGTTTCAACCCAGTCGATCTTGCTCATAGCGCCCCTTCACAAATCCACCCACATCACCGTGCGCACGTCTGCGTCGCGCGGCGGCTCTTCTGGCAGCGGCAGCCTGCAGGCCAGCACGTAGCTCTTGACCAGCGCATGGCGCCCCGGCGGCAGCAGCGCGCCGTCGCTGGCGTTCACGGCCATCAGCTCGTCGCGGGCCACCATGCGGCTCACCGTGTAGCGCGCGGCGTCAAAGCCCACGCAGCTCGCCTGGGCCAGCTCGCGCACTGTGGCCGCGCCACGCTCAAACGCGGCCAGCGCGATGGCCTGGCTGACGTCGCCGGCGGGGCGGCCAGGCGGCCGAGTCATGCGCCACCGCCCTGCCGTGGGCCCAGCGGCCAAATCACCCCAAACGGCACGCCAAATTGCGCCATCAGCGCCAGCACATCCTGCATCATGCCCGGCACCGCAAAGGGCACACCCGCCACCTGGGCACCCTCCACCGCAAAAAAACAATTCGGCTCGCCCTTCAGCGCCCTGCGCACCCAGGCATACGCCTGCGCACCCCCTGGCTCTGCCGCCTTGGCCTGGATGGCCTGGTACGTGTTTGGCATCTGCTGTTTGATCCGCGCAATCTCACGCGCCACCGCGTCAAAAGCTTGATCGGGTTTTTCAGCTTGTGGGCCTAAAGTGTCCATACTGTCCTTTACTTTCTATAGATATAAAAAATAGATCGCACAGGCCTGCGCGCGAGCGTGAGCGCACCCGCCCCTGCCTGTGCCCGCCGGCGCACTTAGGCACCTACACACCCCCGGTCAACCATGCAGCAGCTACAACTGGGCAAACAAGCAGTTGAAGCAATTGCAAGCGCTCCCTACGCAGCGCTGGCCACCGTGGACGTTTTGGCCGCTACGTCATGGGCGCGTGCGTCGATTTCCCCGCCACCGGCCCGCACACCGCCCGCCCAGGCGCGCGCGGCGCACTGGGGTAAGGGGTGGGTAGCCTGCTGCCAATCTTGCGTCCTGCAGGCCCTGCAAACCGGGGCGTTTGTTGCGCGCTCTGGCGCTTCGGGCACTCTGGCCCTGTGGCGTCAAAACGGCGCATCATCGTCGCCTCCGTCTAAATCTAAATTTGATGAAGTGCGCGGGGCTGGCTCTGGCGCCTCCTGCGGTGGCCAGTTGGCCGGCCGCTCGTAGCCCCACAATCGCACATTGTTCAGCTGGCGCTTCACACGCCGCCAGCCCTCGTGGTCCAGCCAGGCGCGTATCTGCGCCTCCAGGCCCGGGCTCGACTTGGCTGCGTCCACCCCCAGCGCCATGGTGAGCTGGCTGATCGTCACAAACGACGTCAGGTTGTTGATGATCTGCCCCTGCACGCTGGCCGAGGGGTCACGCGTCAACACCGTCCACAGCTCGCTCACCACGGCGGTCTCGACCAGGCGGCTCTCTTGCATCGGCACAAACAGCCGCGCCTCGTCTGCGGGGTTGGGCGTGTAAGCCGCGCCCTCGGTGTACAGCACAAAGGCCTCGGCCAGCAGCTGGTCGCGCCACTTGCGCAGCCACTCAATCTTGATGCGCTTGCGCACCGGGATCGGCCAAAAGCGCCGGTTGCCCGTGCGGTCACGCAGGTAGGTGGACTCATTCGTGGTGCCCACCAGCAGGCACTGGCGGGCATAGGCCTCTACGGTGCGGCCATATGAGGGGCGGTAACGGTCCACCTTGGCGGTGATGAATGACTTGATCAGCCCGATCTCTGCCTTGCCAAAATTGGCCAGCTCGGCAATCTCGTACAGCCACAGGCCCTGCACCTGCTCTTGCCCCTCTTTTCCACGCGCCACGTCAAAATGTGTGTCGCTGAAATATTCGGTGCTGGCCAGCACCTCCACCATCGTGCTTTTGCCCAGGCCACCCGCACCCTCCAGCACCGGGCAATAGTCAAACTTGCAGCCCGGCAGCATCACCCGGTTGACCATGCCCAGCAGCCAATAGCGGCCGGCCAACGCCAGGTACTCCAGCTCCGCCGCCGTCAATGTGGTGGGTGACTCGCCCAGCACATGCACCAGCCATTTGTCGATGCGCGCCACGCCGTCCCACTGCAAGCCGCCCAGATACTCACGCAGCGGGTGAAAAGGCCTCGCGTGCGCCACCGTCTCAATGCCCTCCATCAGCGCGGCCCGGGCAATCGCCGGCAGACCAAAGCGCTTGCTCAGGTACTGGCCCAGCAGCAGGTCATCGGTGCCCTGCAGCTGCCCGGCCTTGCCGTGCACCCAGGGCCAGGCCAGGCGCGCCTCGATGTTGTTGGAGAGCTGGTTGAGCCCCAGCAGCGGGGCCAGCAGTGCGTCGTGCGTCAGGGCGGCAATCACCAGCTTGCGGCTGGTGCGCCACTTGTGGTTTTTCTCGTCCCAATAGGGCTCAAGCCACCAGGGCCGTTTGCCACCGTCTTCGTCGTCGTCGTTGCCATCGCCACCATCACCACCACCATCGCCCGCAGGTGGCAAGCCACCGGCTGCAGGGTCACCGGGGCCGTCGATTTTTTTGGCTGGCGCGGCCTCTGGCGCCGGCAGCGCGTGGGCGTTGGCAAACAGCGCCTGCACGCGCTCAAACCCCCAGCCGTCATGCAAGATCGCGTCGGCACAATCCCAGCCGTCGGCCACCTCGCCCGGCGCGGGCACCTGCAGCAAAAACACCGTGCAGCCGTGTGCGCCCTGCAGGTGCTGGCCAATGCCCAGCATGGCCGCCATGCCGGGCTGCTTGGCCAATGGCAGCAGTGGGTTGCCCTGCAGCAGCACCGCTCGGGCCAGGGCACCGTCATCACCTGCCGGGGTGCTGT
>JANXLW010000080.1 GCA_025354965.1 Betaproteobacteria bacterium | reverse complement strand
CACAGAACCGATGGCGCTTGAACTGCTTTTTGTTGACAGCATGGGCAACAATTGCACCGCCACCATGCTGGTGAAAATCAAGGCGCAGCCAGCCAGGCCGGCGCCGTCGAGCCGGTCACCCATCAACAGGAAGCCAAACAGGGCCGCAAACAGAGTCTCAGACGACAGGAGAATCGCGGCATCGGCGGCATGCGCGTAGCGCTGCGCCACCACCTGCGCGGTAAACGCCACGCCAACGGAAAAGACGCCTGTGTAAGCCAGTGGCCACACTGCAGCTTGCAAGCCGCTCCAGCTGACTGGCTCGTAGGCCCAGGTCCAAAGCAGCGCCAGCACACCGCAGACGGCAAACTGACCGCCCGCCACCAGAAATGGTGCCGACATGCGATGTGCCACACGGCCGACCAGCAGCACGTGAATAGCCCAGGGAATGGCCGACGCCATCACCCATAAATCACCTTTGCCGATAGAACGAATTTGTGCGCCGGAAAGCAGATAGGCGCCCAAAATGCAGGCCAACGCACCCAGCCAGACTGACCAGTGCGGCAATTGACGCATCGACAACCAGCCCAGCATGGGCACCAGCGGCACGTAGAGCGCAGTCAGAAACCCGGCATTGGTTGCCGTGGTGCTCATCAGGCCGATTTGCTGCATGGCCGAACCCAGCAACAGCAGGCAACCAAGGCCAGTAATTTTGAATCCATCAACTGCTTGCAAGGGTCGAACGTCGCGGAGCATTCTGCGCCACTCGAACCACATCAGCGGGGCCACAACCAGCGCGCCGATCAGAAATCGCACTCCGGTAAAGGTCATCGGCCCGACATGATCCATGCCACGAATTTGGGGCACAAAAGCAGAGCCCCAAATCACGGCGACAAGAATCAACAAAAGATTGGCGCTGATGCGGGACATGGCTAGGGTGTGTCTTGAATGAACGGGGCTGCAGCGCCTGCTTGTGTTATGTGTCAACCGCCGGACTTGCGCATCAACGTACTTTTGCCAAACAGACTCTCGATCAAATCGACGGCCAGTTCTGCCGTCTGGTTGCGAACATCGAGCGCCGGGTTGAGCTCCACCACGTCGAGTGACGCCAGCCGTCCGGTATCGGCAATCATCTCCATGCACAACTGGGCCTCCCGGTAGGTCGGGCCACCGCGCACAGTCGTACCGACACCCGGCGCAATGTCGGGGTCCAGAAAATCAACGTCGAGGCTGACGTGCAGGTGGGTGTTGGCATCGACCAAAGCCAATGCAAGCTCCATGCCATGACGCATGCCCATCTCGTCGATGTAGCGCATGTCGAATACTTCGATGCCGATGTCATGCACCAGGCGTTTCTCTCCGGCGTCCACGCTGCGAATACCGATTTGACGGATATCCTTCGGCTTGAGCACCGGCACATGGCCACCAATTTCTATCAGTTCCTGCGGACCGTGACCGAACAGGCAGGCCACCGGCATACCGTGAATATTGCCGCTGGGCGTCAGTGTGGACGTGTTGAAATCTGCGTGCGCATCAAACCACAAAACGCGCAGTCTTTTACCCTGTTCGCGGCAGTGGCGCGCGACCGCGCTGATGGAGCCGATGGCCAGACAATGGTCACCACCCAGCATGATGGGCAAGCGCCCGGCCGCAAGCTCAGCATGCACCGCATCGTGCACCAACTGGTTCCACTGCACCACTTCAGGCAGATGACGAAAACCGTTGACCGCCGCTTGCCAGGGATTGGCCGGGCCGGCCAGGTTGCCACAGTCCTTCACGTCCAGGCCAAAGCGGGAAATGGCATGCGCGATGCCGGCTACCCGCAAGGCCTCGGGTCCCATCCGGGCGCCCAGGGTACCCGCGCCAATGTCGGTGGGAACACCGATCAGGCTGACACCGCCAGCGACATGGTTGGCAGCGCTCAACTGGCTCATGCTGCCAGCGCCAGCTCTTTAAAAACAGGGCGAATGAGGCTGAACAAATCTTTCGGATTGGCCAGCTCGGGGATCAGTGACACCAATTGACCGACACCCAGTTCGCGGGCGACGTCGCGCATGAAGCGCAAGGCCGAGTAATCTTCCAGCGCAAAGCCGACCGAGTCAAATACTGTGACTTGACAGTCAGTGGTGCGACCGGGTGCTTTTTTGCCGAGAACCTGCCAGAGCTCCGTCACGGCAAAATCAGCTGGCAAATGTTGCAGATCGCCCTCAATGCGGGTTTGCGGTTCGTACTCGACAAACACCGAGGCGCCGCGCAGCACGTCCGGGTGCAGCTCGGTCTTGCCGGGGCAGTCGCCGCCGACGCCATTG
>JANXLW010000063.1 GCA_025354965.1 Betaproteobacteria bacterium | reverse complement strand
CTGCTGATCGACGCCATGAGCTACCAGTATCTGGTAGGTGCCGAGATTGATTACAAGGAAGATCTGCAGGGCGCCCAGTTTGTAATCAAGAATCCCAATGCCACTACCACCTGTGGATGCGGTTCAAGCTTTTCGTAATCTTTGCGGAACAAACCGCGCCTGATCACTTCGGATAAATCGCACCTAATACACGGGCGCCTCGCGCGCCCGTTACTTTTTGCAGACTTAATTTTTCGCGCAATATGGTTTTACGCGCCAACCATGCAAACGCACACGCTTCCACCTGCAATGCGGGCAGTCCATGGTCTTGAGATGAGGTGACTTGCACAAGAGGCAAATGCACTTGTAGTCGGCGCATCAGATGACCGTTGAACGCCCCACCGCCACACACAATCAGATTTTTGCTCCCAGCTGCGTAGCGATTGACGCCTTCTGCACAAGCACTGGCGGTCAGTTCCGTCAGTGTCGCTTGCACATCCATCGGCGAAATAGACGCCAATTTTTCAAGTTTTCGAGCCAACCAGGTGGAGTTGAACAGGTCGCGGCCCGTGCTCTTTGGTGCCGGTTGGTCAAAGTAGGGCTCAGTCAGCAGTGACGCCAACAAGTCAGCATGAATCTGGCCCGAAGCCGCCCATGCACCGTCAGCGTCGAAGGCCTTGCCAAGATGCCGCTGGCACCAGGCGTCCATCAGCGCGTTACCAGGGCCACAATCAAAGCCCATGACATCATCAACATCGTGAGGGCCGATGATGGTGAGGTTGGAAATACCGCCAATATTGAGCACACCCATAGTTTCACCTAGGGAACCAAAAAAGAACTGGTGAAAGACAGGCACCAGTGGCGCACCCTGGCCACCCGCCGCCACATCGCGGCTGCGAAAATCGGCGATGACGTCGATACCCGTCAACTCGGCCAGCAGGGCAGGGTTGTTCAACTGGAGGGTGTAGCCGGTGCCATCAATGGCTTGAGGGCGGTGCCGCACAGTTTGGCCATGTGCCCCGATGGCGGTAACGTCGGAGTTGATGCAGCCGGACTTTGCTAGCAAATCGGCAACCACTTTGGCGTAAATCCGAGCCAGCGAATTCGCTGCCAGAGCGGCGCGGTGCAATTCATCAGCACCGGAGCCATTCAGATCAAGCAACTCCTGGGTCAGCGTCGACGAAAAGGGCGCATTGACATAGGCCAAAACGACCAGGTGAGGTCCTGAGAAATCGACCAGAACTCCGTCCACTCCGTCCAGGGAAGTGCCAGACATCAATCCGACGTAGAGTTCAGACACGTCGAATCAAAATCCAAAAAATCTACCGGTCGCTGCTTTGCTGAACCGTCGCAGCCGCCGAAAGAGCGACCTGGTTCTCGGCCGCGAGGCGTGTAAAAAGCGGCTTGGCCGACGCCGACAACGGTACTGTCTCATTGCCTCGGGCAACAGTGCGCGGATCACGGTAGACGCCATTGATGCGGTACTCAAAGTGCAAATGAGGACCGGTTGCCCAGCCGGTGGTACCGACCGCGCCAACGGTTTGGGATTGGCTGACACTTTGGCCTTTGCGCACATTGATACGGCTCAGATGAGCATAGACTGTGCTGTAGTTATTGGGATGCTTGAGGATGACAATGTTGCCGTAGCCATTTTGAGCGCCGGCAAACTCGACCACACCGTCCCCTACACTGCGCACGGCGGTGCCGGTTGGGGCGGCGTAATCAACCCCCTGATGGGCCTTCCAGACATGCAAAAGGGGATGAAAGCGCATCTTGAAGCCGCTGGTTACGCGAGAAAATGCCATTGGCGACGCCAGAAAGGCGCGGCGCAGGCTTTGGCCGTCCAGCGTGTAGTAGCCGCCCTTGTTGGCAGCTACCGGATCCTGAAACCACATCGCCTGGAATGATTTGCCGCCGTTGATAAACTCGGCACTCAAAACGCGCCCGGCACGCAGCGGTTCGCCATCGCCTTCCAATGTTTCGTAGACAACGGAAAAGCGGTCGCCCTTGCGCAACGACCGATGAAAATCGATGTTGCCGGAAAAAATTTCAGCCAGTTGAGTCGCCACGGCGTCCGGGATTTTTGCGTCGTCGGTGGCCGCGAACAGCGAAGTCTCAATCGTGCCACTGGCCAGTCGGGCTGATGCGCTCAATGGCGCTGTTTCGATCCGGGACTGAAAACCTTGAGGAGTTTTCTGAACCACCAGGCGTTTGAAGTTGCCCTCCGTGTCAGAACTCCATCTTGCGCTGAGTTTAAGGAGGCCGTTATTGCCGCTGGCCTCAGATGTAACGTTGCGGCCACTTCGCCCCAGCAGTGCTTGCGCTGTAGTGGCGTCGGAACGCAGGAACGCCGCCGCCGCTGCGTCGTCAATCCCCAGGCGTTTGAGTAAAGTGTCTGCAGTATCGCTATTGCGGGTGACTTCCGACCTGAAAAGTTTGAAAGATTGACTGTCCAGGTCGCTCGGGACTGTCAACGGCAATGATTGAACCGACTCCAGCACTTCGCGTACCGGCAAATCCGAGGCATCAGGTGCAAACGATGCCACCGCCAATGCGCCGCCACCGCCGCCCAGCAGCAACGCGGCAACGATTGCGGTAATGCGCTTGGGGTATTGTTTTAAAGCACTACTGGAAAAAGTCAAAAGATCAGTTCCAGCGGCAATTAGGCGGTTTGTCAAAACTAGGGGTCCAGACGAGAATGGTTTTGTGTGCAAGCGAACAGACAGCGAACCCCACAGGCATGGCGAATTAAAATCAGCCGCTTGAGTGAAGGCAGAGTATAACTTCGCTCCAACGTGTCACATCAAGAAAAACCCTTATGAATCAGGCGTCCGCATTCTCGTTCTCGGTAACAGATCGTGTCCGGGAGGCGCTGGCTGTGACCTTGCGCGGCTGCGAAGAATTGATCCCTGAAGACGACTGGGTCAAAAAGCTGGTCCGCTCGGAGGCCACCGCCAAGCCGCTGCGCATCAAGTTAGGGCTGGACCCAACGGCGCCCGACATCCATATTGGGCACACCGTTGTGCTCAATAAAATGCGTCAACTGCAGGATTTGGGACATGAGGTCATTTTCTTAATTGGCGATTTCACCAGTCTGATAGGTGATCCTTCGGGTCGCAACAGCACGCGCCCGCCCCTCACCCGCGAGCAGATCGAAACAAACGCTCAGACCTACTACCGGCAGGCATCGATGGTGCTGGATCCTTCAAAAACCGAAATTCGCTACAACAGCGAGTGGGGCGATGCCTTGGGTTCACGCGGCATGATTCAACTCGCTGCCCGCTATACAGTGGCGCGCATGATGGAACGCAACGATTTTTCAGAGCGCTTCAAATCCGGCACGCCTATTAGCGTGCATGAGTTCCTGTACCCGCTGATGCAGGGCTATGACAGCGTGGCGCTCAAAAGCGACCTGGAGTTGGGCGGCACTGACCAAAAATTCAATTTGCTGGTGGGTCGTCACTTGCAGGTCGAATACGGGCAGGAGCCGCAATGCATCTTGACCATGCCGTTGCTTGAGGGGCTCGATGGCACAGAGAAAATGTCCAAGAGCAAGAACAACTACATTGGCATCTCGGAAGATGCCAACACCATGTTCGCCAAGGTCTTGAGCATTTCCGACGTGCTCATGTGGCGCTGGTACACCTTGCTTAGTTTCAGGAGTGAAGCTGACATTGCCGCCTTGAAGGCCGAAGTTGCCAGCGGCCGCAACCCGAAAGACGCCAAGGTGGCGCTGGCCAAGGAAATCACCACCCGCTTTCACTCGGGTGCAGCAGCAGATGCCGCCGAGCAGGACTTTATCAACCGCGCGCAAGGGGGTGTGCCAGACCAGATTGCCGAGGTCTCATTGCCTTTGGGGGCGGGTGGCGCTCCACTGGGCATTGCAGCCCTGCTCAAGATGGCCGGGCTGGCAGCGTCCAGTGGCGAAGGCAATCGGTTGCTCGATGGCGGTGGTGTTCGTGTGGATTCCAGCGTGGTCAGTGACAAGGGCTTGAAGTTGGGCAGGGGAACATACGTGTTGCAGGTCGGCAAACGCAAGTTTGCGAAGGTCACGCTGGGCTGAACTTCCATGATTTCACGACTGTCAATTCGTTTTTTGACACCGCGGCGTCTGCTTTGGACTTCAGTGGCGGTGGCCATCATTACCATCACGTTGAAAACACTGGCCTGGTACATCACCGACTCGGTCGGAATGCTGTCCGACGCCATGGAGTCCCTGGTGAATTTGGCCAGTGCCATTTTTGCGCTGATGATGGTCACCATCGCGCAGCGGCCGGCGGATGAAGAGCATCCTTATGGTCACCACAAGGCGGAGTATTTTTCAAGCGGCTTTGAAGGCGTTTTAATCATTGCCGCCGCAATGGGCATTGTCTGGGCTGCCGGGCATCGTTTGCTGGATCCGCAACCGATTCAGTCGGTTGGTTGGGGGCTGGCTTTGTCGGTAGTCAGCTCAGCGCTCAACGGCTTGCTGGCCTGGGTGATGTTTCGCGCTGCCAAAGAGCATCGATCCATCGCACTTGACGCCGATGCCAGACACCTGGTAACGGATGTCTGGACCTCGGTTGGCGTGGTGATAGGTATTGCGGCGGTTGCCATGACGGACTGGCTCTGGCTGGACCCCGTGGTGGCGATTGGCGTGGCCCTCAATATTCTTTGGGAAGGTGCTCACTTGATGTGGCGCTCATCGCAAGGCTTGATGGACGAAGCGGTGGAACCCGATGTTTTGCGTGAGATTCAAAAAGCGCTGGCAGAATTTAACCACCATACCATCCGTTTTGACCACGTGACAACACGCCGCTCGGGTCAGCGCCGTTTTGTCGACCTGCACATGCACATGCCAGCGAGTTGGTCGCTGGGTCGTGCCGCCGCTGTGCGCACCAGTGTGGAGCAGGCGTTGATGAGTGCCGTGCCGGGGCTGCGTGCCACCATCCAGCTATTGCCGAGCGACGTTGAGGCGCACTTTGATGACGCCAGAGATTTAATATGAACCTTTGTGCAGCAACATGATTGCACTGCTGCAAAGAGTTAGTGCGGCGCGAGTCGAGATGGCTGGTCAGACTGTTGGCGAAATTGGCGTCGGACTGCTGGTGTTGCTGTGTGCCGAGCGCGGCGACAGAGAGCTTCAGGGTGACAAGATGCTGGCCAAGATATTGAAGTTACGCATTTTTAGCGACCACGCGGGCAAGATGAATCGCAGCGTGCAGGACATTGATGGGCAGGGCACAGCAGGCGGGCTTTTGATCGTAAGTCAATTCACCCTCGCCGCCGACGCATCGGGTGGCAACCGCCCAAGTTTCACTGGTGCCGCGGCGCCAGACGAGGCTCGCACGCTGTACGATTATTTTGTAGTGCAGGCCAGCCTGAAACATCCGCTGGTGGAAAGCGGGCGCTTTGGTGCTGACATGAATGTGTGCCTTGTCAATGACGGTCCGGTGACAATACCGCTGCGGATCATGCCTGTTGTTGCAACGCCTCGCTCGTCACCACTTCACCCCGCAAAGTGAAACTTCGCGTCTCAGTGATTTTTACTTCCACCAGTTGCCCGATCAGATGAGGCAGGCCACAAAAGTTGACAACCCGGTTGCACTCGGTGCGGCCCATCAACTCCATGGCATCACGTTTGGAGCGGCCTTCCACCAAAATCCGCTGCGCTGTGCCCAGGCGACTTTCGCTGATGCGCCTGATGCTGCCATTGATGACACCTTGCAAATGTTGCAAACGGCGCAATTTTATTTCGTGCGGCGTGTCGTCAGCCAGATTGGCGGCCGGTGTGCCGGGGCGCGGACTGAAGATGAAACTGAATGAGTTGTCAAAGCCGATGTCGTCAACCAGCTTCATCAACTTGTCGAAATCGTCTTGCGTCTCGCCCGGAAAACCGACGATAAAGTCGCTGCTGATGGCCATGTCAGGGCGGATGGCGCGCAGTTTGCGCACGGTGGATTTGAACTCCATTGCGGTGTAGCCACGCTTCATGGCCATCAGAATGCGGTCCGAGCCATGTTGTACCGGTAAATGCAGGTGGCTTACCAGCTTGGGAATTTTTTCGTAGGCGGCAATCAGCGCGGGGGTGAACTCGTTGGGGTGGCTGGTCATGTAGCGGATGCGCTCAATGCCGGGAATATCGGCCACATAGTCCAGCAGCGTCGCAAAGTCTGCTACCTCAGCGCTGCTGCCCATGATCTTGCGGTAGGCGTTCACGTTCTGCCCCAGCAGCGTCACCTCCTTCACGCCCTGGTCGGCCAGCCCGGCCACTTCCACCAGTACATCCTCAAACGGTCTTGAGACCTCTTCGCCGCGGGTGTAGGGCACCACGCAGTAACTGCAATACTTGGAGCAGCCTTCCATGATGCTGACGAAAGCCGTGGCGCCTTCCACCCGGGCCGGCGGTAGGTGGTCAAACTTTTCGATCTCCGGAAAACTGATGTCGACCTGCGGGCGGTTCTGCAGTTCACGCGCTGCAAGCAGCTGTGGCAACCGGTGCAGGGTTTGCGGACCAAACACCACATCCACATAAGGCGCACGCTCGATGATGGCGGCACCTTCCTGGCTTGCCACACAGCCGCCAACGCCAATCAACACGCCTTTTTCCTTCAGGTGCCTAACGCGCCCCAGGTCAGAAAAAACCTTCTCCTGTGCTTTCTCGCGCACCGAACAGGTGTTGAACAAAATCAGGTCTGCTTCCTCGACGTTGTCGGTTGGCTCGTAACCCTGCGCAGCATTGAGAATATCGGCCATCTTGCCCGAGTCGTACTCGTTCATCTGGCAGCCAAAGGTTTTGACAAAGACTTTTTTGGACATGATGCGCTGCTTCAGTTGGACTGCGCTTCCTGCGCGCTCAGGAGCCACACCTCGTGCACCATGCCTTGCGCATCAAGCAGGTAGACGACCGGTACGCTGGTGCCCGCCAGCGAAGCCGACAGCACCAGCATGTTGTTGACATTCTTGATGCGGGCGCCGGGCGACAGTCGCGCCCGCTTGCCGTCAATCAGCACTTCGGGTGGCACCGTCACCACCAGCAGGCCGCGTTTGGCTGTCGCCGGAAACTGGCGCATGTTTTGCGCCGCGGCGGGACTCTGAGCAAAGGACAAGGTCCAGACCAGGACGAGAGCAAGCGTTCGCAACCAATGTGCGACGGGTAAAGGCAGGCAGCGGTTCATGGTTTATGTCCAGAGGCTGTGGTTCAGAAGGTGGGAAGTGTAACTTCAAGACAATTCCCCCGCCCAAGGGCTGCGATCGGACGCAGCCTCAGGCATCGCGCAGGTTGAACTCTGTAAACAGGGCGCTCACCTGCGCCACCAGTTCGGCACCGGGGTAGCCCACGTTGGCGGTTGTAGTCAGATCTGCATCGGCACAACCGGTGCTGCGAAACCTCTGCAAGGCATAGTTGCGCACGCCCATGGCGCTCAGGGTCTGGGCCAGCGTCAGGATGTCATTGGGTGTATGCAGAGCTGGATGCACCGTGGTGCGAAATTCGTGCGCTACACCACTGGACAGAACGGCCTGCGCGCTGGCCAGCGCGTGGCGGGCGCTGTCGCTGATGCCGGTGATGCCGTCATAAGCCTGCACTGAAGCCTTGATGTCGATCCCCACCCAATCGACCAGTGGCAACACTTCATTCAGGCGCCGCGGGTAGGCACCGGCGGTGTGCAATCCGATGCCAAAGCCGAGGGCGCGCACTTCGCGCAGGGCGTCCTCCAGTGCCGCATCCATGGTCGGCTCACCACCGCTAAAGACCACGGCATCGATCAAGCCGATACGCCGCTTCAAGAGTTTCAGAACTTGTTGCCAATCCAGCGGGCTGCTGTCAGTACGCGCCTGTAAATGCGGGTTATGACAGTAGCCACAGCGCCATGGACAACCTTGTACAAAGACTACAGCGGCCAGCTTGCCGGGATAGTCGGTGGCGCTGAATGGCGTGACGCCGCCGACCTTAAGCTGTTTCGCGGAGAACGCAGCGCTCGTCAAAGTAGGTGCGCTCAAGGAACTCGCCCTTTTTGCCGGTGTTGAAGGAGGACATCGGGCGGTGGTAGCCCATGACGCGGGTCCACACTTCACAGCGCTGACGCTCGTCGTCGCGCAGCACCAGGGTTTGCGGGGCCAGCATCATTTGTACGCTCAGGTCGGTCATTTTGCTTTCTCCTTTTAGGCTTGTTCAGGCAGCTTCGAGCTGCTTGCGTTTGATAATTTCAATATCGCATTTGGGGCAGAACTCATGTTTGCCGCCCAGGTAACCGTGCTTGGGGCAGATTGAGAAGGTCGGCGTGACGGTGATGTAGGGCAGGCGAAAGCGTGATAGCGAACGCTTGACCAGCTGGCGACAAGCCTCGGCGTTGGACAGGGGCTCGGTCATGTACAGGTGCAGGACGGTGCCGCCGGTGTACTTGCGCTGCAGATCGTCCTGCAACTCCAGCGCCTCGAATGGGTCGTCGGTAAAGCCCACCGGCAACTGGCTGGAGTTGGTGTAGTAAGGCATGTCGGGCGTGCCGGCCTGCAAGATGCCCGGCAACTGCTTGGCGTCTTCCTTGGCAAAGCGGTAGGTGGTGCCCTCGGCCGGTGTGGCTTCCAGGTTGTACATGTGGCCGGTCTGGTCCTGAAAATCCAGCATGCGTGCGCGCACATGGTCCAGCAAGCGAACGGCAAAGGCGTGTCCCCAATCGGTACTGATGTCCTCTTTGTCGAGCGTGAAGTTGCGGATCATCTCGTTGATACCGTTCACGCCCAGCGTGGAGAAGTGGTTGCGCAAGGTGCCCAGGTAGCGCTTGGTGTAGGGGAACAGGCCGTTGTCCATGTGGCGCTGGATCACTTTACGCTTGATCTCAAGGCTGTCGCGGCCCAGCTCCAGCAGGGTATCGAGCGCATTAAGCATGCCAGGTTCATCGCCCAGGTGAAGATAGCCCAGGCGCGCGCAGTTGATGGTGACAACCCCCAGTGAGCCGGTTTGCTCGGCCGAGCCGAACAAGCCATTGCCACGCTTGAGCAGCTCGCGCAGATCGAGTTGCAAGCGGCAGCACATGGAGCGGATCATGTTCGGTTTCAGTTCCGAATTGATGAAGTTCTGGAAGTAGGGCAAGCCGTACTTGGCCGTCATCTCGAACAGCGCTTCGGCGTTCGGGCTGTACCAGTCAAAGTCTTCCGTGATGTTGTAGGTCGGAATCGGGAAGGTGAAAACCCGGCCCTTGGCGTCACCGGCCATCATGACCTCGATGTAGGCGCGGTTCACCATGTCCATCTCGGCCTGCAGCTCGCCGTAGGTGAAGGCCATCTCTTTGCCGGCAATGACGGGCGTTTGCTCACGCAGGTCTTCCGGGCAAACCCAATCAAAGGTCAGGTTGGTAAACGGCGTTTGCGTGCCCCAGCGTGACGGCACGTTGAGGTTGTAGATCAGCTCCTGCAGGCACTGGCGAACGTGGTCGTAGTCCAGATGGTCTTGCCGGATATAGGGCGCCATGTAGGTGTCGAACGAGCTGAAGGCTTGCGCCCCGGCCCACTCGTTTTGCAACGTGCCAAGGAAGTTGACGATTTGCCCGACCGCGCTGGACAGGTGCTTGGGTGGACCCGATTCGACCTTGCCGGGGACACCGTTCAAGCCTTCGTTGAGCAGCGTGCGCAGCGACCAGCCGGCGCAATAACCCGCCAGCATGTCGAGGTCATGAATGTGAATCGCCGCGCTGCGGTGCGCCGCGCCGACCTCGGGTGGGTAGACGTGATTGAGCCAGTAGTTGGCGATGACCTTGCCCGACACATTGAGAATCAGCCCGCCCAGCGAGTAGCCCTGGTTGGCATTGGCGTTGACGCGCCAGTCGAGTTGTTGCAGGTACTCGTTCATGCTGGACTCAACATCTACCAGGGTCTTGCGGTCGCTGCGCAGCTTCTTGTGCTGTTCGCGGTAGACGATGTAGGCGCGCAGTGTCTTGGGGTAACCGGCATCAAACAGGGCAGACTCGACGGCGTCCTGAATTTGCTCGATATGCGGTGTCACGTGACCTTGGACCTTGATCTTCGGCGCCACCAGGTACTGGGTCAGGCGCTGGGCTTCGGCGGCGTCAAATTCACCACTGACCTGGGCGGCGCGCTCCAGCGCAAAAGCGATTTTGCCCGCGTCAAACGGCTTGATGCCGCCGTCGCGTTTGATGATGTGGGTGAATTGGGCGGCGCTTGGCTTGTTCATTCTGGATCCCCTCGAAACACTATATGTAGTGCGTAACACAATGATACATACTATATCTAGTGGTTGACCAGAAGTTACCGACGCGACAAAATTTTCTTTACGCGCTAGTTTTAATATAGATCAGGGATGGATGTCGCCAAACACTGTTTTCCAGAGTGCCAGCACTGCGTAGCGCTGTTCCTGCAACTCAGTCATGACGACGTGAGTCGGTTCTTCGTTGAGCCGGGCCCGGTGTTGTACCTTGCGCAATTCGCGGTAGGCGCTGGCCGCGGCGTGACCGATCCCAGCGGGCAGCAATCCAATTACTTCGGCACGCTCCAGCAGCGCAATGTTGCCGGTGTTGTCGATCAGCTCTGGGTAAATTTGCGCGTTGCAAAGCACCAGGTATTGCATGACAAATTCAATATCGATCATGCCGCCGGGGCTGTGCTTGACATCAAATTGTTCGCCCTTGACAGGACGCGCTGCACGAACCCGGTTTCGCATGGTGATGATTTCATTTCTCAATTCCCCGGCGTTGCGCGGTGCCGCGATGACGGTTTTGCGGATCGTGTCAAAACGCTGTCGCAGCGCATCGTCGCCCAGCACAAAACGGGCTCGCGTCATGGCCTGGTGTTCCCAGGTCCAGGCGGTGTTGCTGCCGCGCTGCTGCTGGTAGTTGGCGTAGGCATCAAAGGTGGTGATCAACAGGCCGGAGTTGCCGTTGGGGCGCAATGCAGTGTCAATCTCGTACAGGTCGCCCTCACCGGTTTTGACGGTCAGCCAGTTGATCAGCTTGCGCACCAGACTGGCATAGACTTCAGAGGCGCGATCGTCCTCGTCCTCGTAGACAAAAACAATATCCAGATCGCTGCCGTAGCCGAGCTCCTTGCCACCGAGTTTGCCATAGGCAATGATGGCCAATTGCGGTGTCTCACGGTGTCTGATTTTCAGGCGATCCCAGCACCACTTTGTGGTCACTCGCAACACTGCTTCGGCCAGCGAACTCAGGTCGTCAGCGACTTGTTCGACTGTCAGGCGGCCTTCCACATCACGTGCCAGTGTTCGAAAGACTTCGGCGTGATGGGCGCGGCGCAGCACGTTGAGCAGCGCTTCGTCATCGTCTTCACCGGTGCCCAGCAGGGAGGCACGTCGATGACTTAGTTCGTGCTCGAAGTCGGCTGCTGAAAAACGCTCATTCAGCATATCGTGGCTGGCCAACTCGTCAATCACACCCGGATGCAGCAGCAGATAGCGTGCCGGCCAGCGAGCGGCGCCGAGCAGACGCAACAACCTTTCGTGCACGTTGGGCCGTTCCACCAGCAGCGCCAAATAGCTTTCGCGCCGCAGCAACGGTTCAATCCAGTCGACGATGCGCACAGCCGCTTGCTCGGTGACCTTGCCCTGACGCACCCACTGGGCGGTGCGGGTGATCAGTCGCATCAGTCGCAGGCGCGAATCATCACGCAAAGCCAGCACCCGCGGGTGGTCCCGCCAACCCGCCACCCGGGCCCGAAAGTTGGCCGGTAACTGTTCCAGCAATTCTTCAAAGTCAGGTGTGGCAATCACTACCCGGCTAGTGCTGCAGCCTTTGCATTCCTCGTCTGTGCCGTCCACCAGCAGGGCGTCAAACTCCTGCGCCACCAGTTCGCGGTGGCAGTCCAGTTGGTGTAGCAGCGCGCGGATTGTGCTATAGCCCAGGGTATTGGCGATCCACTCCAAGTCAGAGTCTGACGTTGGCAGGACATGTGTCTGTTGATCGTCAAGGTACTGAATGCGATGTTCAACGCGGCGCAAAAAATCATAGGCCAGCGCCAGCGCCTGGGCGGTGCTATTCGACATCAGGCCGGCTCTGGCAAGGCGCGTCAGGGCACTTAGGGTGGGGCGCGTTCTGAGTTCGGGAAACTGGCCGCCGCGCACCACCTGCAGCAGTTGCACAGTGAATTCAATTTCGCGGATACCACCCCGCCCGAGCTTGATATCGTTGGCGCGCTCCGGGTGCCCGCTGCTGCGCTTGCTGGCATGTTCGCGGATTTGCCGATGCAGCACGCGCAGCGAGTCGAACACGTTGTAGTCCAGATAGCGCCTGAACACAAACGGCAGCACCACATCCCTCAGGCTTTGGGCATCACTGTTGTCGCTACCGCCGAGTCGCGCCACCACCCGGCTTTTCAGCCAGGCAAAGCGCTCCCATTCTCGGCCCTGCACATGCAAGTATTCTTCCAGTGCGGCAAGCGACACCGTTGGTGGGCCGGAATTTCCATTCGGTCGCAGCGCCAGGTCGACACGAAAGACCAAACCATACTCGGTCGTGTCCCCGATCAATGTGTAAATGGCGCGCACCGCTTTGGCTAAGTATTCCTGGTTTGAAATTTGACTGCGACCCTGCGCGTTGCCACTGGTTTCCCCGTCCTCGTCATAAACGTAGATCAGGTCAATATCGCTCGAAACATTGAGCTCGCGCGCGCCCAGTTTGCCCATGCCGATGATCCATAGCTGAGCCCGTTCACCGGTCGCGGTGGCGGGGATGCCATGGCTTTGGTCCAGCGTCTGCTGCACGTCGACGCACGCCCGCCGCAGAGCAAACTCGGCCAGCACGGTCATGGCCAGGGTGATCTGGTGCAAGGGTGTCTGCTCGTCACAATCCAGACACAGCAAACGCTCCAGTACCAGTTGACGCAGGGTCCGCAAAGCGCTTGCGGTGTCGTAGCCGCAAGCACCAAGCGCAGCAAATGTTTGTGCCAGCGCGGCATGATCCGGCAAACCGGGTGGCAACAAATGCAATTGGCCTTCAAAACGGCGGCGCACGCGCTGGCCAAAGCGCGAGTGCGATGACAAAGCGGGGCCGGTCATAATTCCTTTCATAACTACCAGTTTCCAATGATTGACGCGACGCCTGCCCCACCCTCACCACTGAAGATATCGACAACCCTAGCTCGCTGGTCGCTCTGGTTGGTGTTGCTGGCGTGGTTGCTTTGTGGTGCGACCTGGGGCGCACTGCATTGGTTGATTGTGCCGCGAATCGGCGAGTTTCGCCCGTTGCTTGAAGCGCGGGCGACACGGATGCTGGGTGTTCCGGTGCGCATCGGTGCCATATCGGCGCGATCAGACGGCATGATCCCGTCGTTTGAGCTGACCGATGTCCAGCTGTTTGATGCACAGGGTCGCCAAGCATTGCGTCTGCCGCGCGTGCTGGCCGCCGTGTCGCCACGCTCACTTTGGTATCTGGGTTTTGAACAACTGTATGTCGATCGGCCGGAACTCGTCGTTCGGCGTGGCCTGGATGGAAAAATAGTTGTCGCCGGGCTCGATTTTTCCAAAACTGACGATTCCGAGAGTGCTGCTGCTGACTGGTTTTTTTCGCAAATCGAGTTTGCCATCCATGATGGCACTATCCGGTGGACCGATGAGTTGCGTGCAGCACCGACATTGGAACTCAAACAGGTCGACCTGGTGGTGCGCAACCGGGCGCGCCAGCACGACATGCGTCTGGATGCCACGCCACCCCTGCAGTGGGGGGAGCGATTCAGTCTGAGAGGCATGTTCCAGCAACCTTTGCTGTCGCGCAAGAATGGGCATTGGCAGGAGTGGGAAGGTCAGCTGTACGCGGCATTCACGCGTGTTGACCTGTCAGAGCTGCGGCGCTATGCCGGGGTCGGTGTTGATTTGCGCCAGGGCAACGGGGCACTGAAGGCATGGGTCGACGTCAGCCAAGGCGCGGTGGTCGGCGCGGTGGCGGATGTGGCGCTAGGTGAAGTCAATGTCGTATTGGGTAGCGGCTTACAAGCCCTGGACTTGCAGTCGGTGCGTGGCCGTCTGGGTGGCAAGCGTTTGTCATCCGGTTTTGAGTTTTCTACTCAGGCGCTTCAATTTGACACACGCGACGGCTTGCATTGGCCCGGTGGCAATGTCAAGGTAAGCTATCTGGGATCCGAGGGCAAAGTGGCAGCCCGCGGCGAGTTCACGGCCGACCGACTGGATTTGGCCGCTCTGGCACAGATTGCCAACCGCCTTCCGTTCAACCCTGCCACCCGAACTGCCTTGATTGCCTACGCTCCCAAAGGACTGGTGGAGCGAATACAAGCCAGTTGGCAGGGTCCGCTGGAGGCGTTGAGTAAATATGAACTCAAGGGCTTGGTAAGCCAACTGCAAATCGACGCCGCCGGTAGCTCTCCCGGCGTGCGTGGTGCTAGCATTGAGTTTGACCTGAATCAGTCGGCTGGTCGCGCCAGCATTGGCCTGGCGCACGGCGCCATCGTGCTGCCCCAAATATTTGATGAGCCGGAGATCGCCGTCACGCAGTTGTCAAGCGATGCCCGCTGGCAGGTCAGTGGCGAGCGCATTTCAGTGCAGTTATCCAACTTGAAGTTCAGCAACGCCGATGCGCAGGGCGAGGCGCAAATCAAATGGGAGACCAGCGACCCCGGCAAGTCCCGCAGTCGGTCCAGGTTTCCCGGTGTGCTGGATTTGCAAGCCACGCTGAGCCGGGCTGACGGTACCCGGGTGCACCGCTATTTGCCCTCCATCATTCCGCGCCCGGCACGTGATTACGTGCGTGACGCGATTCAAGCCGGGACGGCCAGCGTTGTCAAGTTCAGGGTCAAAGGCGATTTGCACGACATGCCTTTTACCGACCCGAAGCTGGGCGAGTTCCGGATTTCGGCGGATGTTCAAAATGCAAAGTATGCCTATGTGCCACGTGGTCTGCAGAAGCCTGACACCTTGCCCTGGCCGGCTCTACAACAACTCAGCGGTGAGCTGGTGATTGACCGCACCCAACTGCAGGTCAGGGCAGCGCGGGCGAAGATGGGTGCCGGTGCCAATTTGCAGATCAGCAAGCTGGATGCGGTGATTCCCGATTTGATGCATGCCAGCGTGACCGTCAATGCCGAGGCGCGTGGCGCGTTGACGGAAGGTCTGGGTATTGTCAACAGCTCCCCGCTGGGCGCCATGACCGGGCAGGCGCTGGCGCGGGCCGTGGGCAGTGCCGCCGCCGACTACAAGTTGAAACTTGTTCTGCCTATTTCCAACCTGGATAAATCAACGGTGCAAGGCAGCGTCACGCTGGCCGGCAACGATATACAGATAACGCCTGACACACCCAAGTTGGCCCGCTCCCGGGGTGTTGTGAGTTTTTCGGAAAACGGGTTTTCGATTGGCGCGGGCCAGGCCCGAATGCTGGGCGGTGATGTGCGTCTGGAGGGCGGCTCGGTGTCGCCGCTGGGCGCCGCTGGCAGCGCCAGCAGAGCATCGCCTTCCATCGTGATTCGCGCCAGCGGTGTCGCTTCGGCCGAGGGTTTGCGACAGGCCAAGGAACTGGGTTTTGTGGCGCGCCTGGCGCAACACGCCAATGGCAGTGCCGCCTACACGGCAGTGTTGGGTTTTCGCCGCGGTGAGCCTGAACTGCTGGTCGCCAGCAATTTGCAGGGGCTTGCGCTTGGCCTGCCCGCGCCATTCATCAAGAGTGCCGAGTCGGCCTTGCCTTTTCGGCTGGAGACGGCGCAGCTGCGCGATTCGCCACCGAGCGGCGCAGCAGCGCCGCTGCGCTTGCGCGACCAAGTGAGCCTGGACATCGGGCGCATCGCGTCCATCGTGTATTTTCGCGATCTGTCGGGACCCGAGCCGCGCGTCACACGCGGCAGCATGGCGGTGGGTTTGTCGCCGCCAGAGTCTGCACCGATGCCGGATGACGGGGTGGCGGCCAATATCAATCTTGGCGCCCTTGATCTGGATGCCTGGGGTTCGGTCTTGTCACAGGCGGCTGGCACCGGCGCTAGCGCAGTTGCACAGGGCTATTTGCCGACCAGCATGGCAGTGCGGGCAAGGGAGTTGACCTTTGGCGGGCGCAAACTTCATAACGTGGTGGTCGGTGGCTCGCGCGAAGGGCTGTTGTGGCGCGCCAATCTGGATGCCACTGAATTCAACGGTTACATGGAATACCGCCAGTCGTCGGACACTGGCGCCGGACGCGTCTATGCCCGGCTCGCCAGACTGACCATTGCGCCCGGCACTGCCAGCGAGGTCGAGGCCTTGCTCGATGAACAACCGGCCAGTATTCCGGCGCTCGATATTGTGGTGGATGATTTTGAGTTGCGCGGCAAACGGCTGGGCCGTCTGGAGGTCGAGGCCATCAACCGGGGCACTGGTGCGCCCAAGCGCGAGTCGGTGGCACGCGAATGGCGACTCAACAAGTTCAACATCATCACACCGGAAGCAGTGCTGACGGCCAGTGGCAACTGGGCCAGTATCAATGCGCAGGGCACAGGGGCGACTACGCCATCGTCACGCGCTGCACCCGAACGCCGGCGCACGGTGTTGAACTTCAAACTGGACATTGCCGACAGTGGCGAACTGCTGTCACGTTTTGGCATGCGTGACGTGGTGCGAAAAGGACGCGGCAAGATGGAAGGGCAAGTCGCCTGGCTGGGCTCACCGGTCAGTCTGGACTACCCTTCCATGAACGGCGCTTTCAGCGTCAATGTGGAGAACGGTCAGTTTTTGAAGGCCGATCCCGGCATTGCCAAATTGCTGGGGGTACTCAGTCTGCAAGCCTTGCCGCGGCGCTTGACGCTGGACTTCCGGGACGTCTTTAGCGACGGCTTTACCTTTGATTTTCTGCGCGGCGACGTCGCCATCGAGCAGGGCATTGCCAAGACCAACAATCTGCAGATGAAGGGTGTCAATGCGGCGGTGCTGATGGACGGGCGGGCCGATATCGCGAAAGAGACGCAGGATATCAAGGTCGTGGTGGTGCCGGAAATCAATGCCGGAACCGCCTCCTTGATCGCCTCGGTCATCAACCCGGCGATCGGTATCGGCACTTTTCTGGCCCAGTTATTTTTGCGCCGACCCCTGATAGAAGCCGCCACGCAGGAGTTTCACATCGACGGCAGTTGGGCCGACCCCAAAATCAGCAAGGTGGGTCGCAAAGCAGATGCTGGAGACAGCAAGCCCGGGGTCACGACCGGCAACTCGAAGGAGCTGGCGCGTTGAACAGGTCGTCGCTCCCACAACGTCCCCCGACATGCTGGCTAGAACCCAGCCGTGCGCGGCTGCTTGTCAACTCAGTGGTCGTGCTAATCAAGCCGCTTCCCAATGCGCTCGGCTGACGCGTTGGTGGCGACTTCCTCATGGTCGGTTGCGGCTGGCGGCAACTCACCATGCTTGCGCCCAGAAAACATGGTCCACCAGACAATCAGCAGCGCCAGCAACAAAGCCCCCAGCGCTTCCAGCAAAAGCAAACTCATGAACCGCCTCCTGTGTGCCGTGTGGTATGGCCTGATTGTAGGGATGCTGGTGGCCTGTGGCAGCGCTCCCAGGCAGGTTCCCGTGAGCGGTCAGCCGGCTGCGCAGGCGACGCCATCCAGCGTCGACAGCTCAATTGACAGCGGGGTTTTGCCAGGCTCCCTGTTGCAGGCCCGCAGTCGCTGGACTGCAGTGCACTGGGCTGACCTGCCGGGCTTTGAGGACGACGCCTTGCATGAGGCCTGGAACGCCTGGCTGAAAAGTTGTGAGCGCCCGGGTCCGGTGTTTGCGCCTTTGTGTGCCGAAGTGCGGCGCTTGAGTATCGGCGACGCTGCCCAGCAGCGTGCCTGGCTGATGGCGCGCTTGCAGCCCTACCGTGTCGACGCTTTGTCAGGTGGCGCTGAAGGCCTGCTGACCGCCTATTTCGAGCCGGTGCTGGAGGGTTCACGCAGGGCCAACGCAGAATTTTCTGTTCCTTTGTACCAGCCGCCACTGACCTTGGCGCAACGCAAGCCCTGGTACACGCGTCAGGAGATTGACACCGTGCCCCGGGTGCAGGCGGCGCTCAAGGGGCGGGAAATTGCCTTTCTGGCCGATCCCATCGACGCAATGATTTTGCAGATTCAGGGCTCCGGACGGGTGCGTATTACCGAACCTGATGGGACCCAACGTCTGGTGCGCCTAGCCTATGCCGGTTCCAACGAACAGCCCTACAAGAGCATTGGCCGCTGGCTGCTTGATCAGGGCCAAGTGCGCGACGCGTCATGGCCCGCCATCAAGGCCTGGGCTTTGCGAAATCCGGGCCGTGTCAACGAGTTGTTGTGGAGCAATCCGCGTACCGTGTTTTTTCGGGAGGAGCCCTTGTCGGAGGCGGACGCCGCCTGGGGTCCCAAGGGGGCACAGGGGGTACCGCTGACGCCGGGCCGCTCAATCGCGGTGGACCCGGGCAGCATTCCGTATGGCACTCCGGTATGGCTGGTCTCCAACGGAACGACCGCTCAATTGCAAAAGCTGGTATTTGCTCAAGACACTGGCAGTGCCATCGTAGGCGCCGTGCGGGCCGATTATTTTGCCGGCTGGGGTGCGGCTGCGGCAGAACTAGCCGGTCGTCTCAAGCAGCCATTGCGTTTGTGGGTACTTTGGCCCCAAAAAGACTGATCACGTTACTATCTTCGAATCCTGGAGGCTGCAACAAATGAACGCACCGCTACCCGACTCTATCCGCATGGCGCTGGAAAGTGTCACGCTGGACGACAAATATTCACTGGATTGCGGCTCGGCTTTCATGAGCGGCGTGCAGGCGCTGGTCAGGTTGCCCATGTTGCAGCGTCAGCGCGACCAGCGGTTGGGCAAAAATACGGCAGGTTTTATCAGCGGCTACCGTGGTTCGCCGTTGGGTGGTTATGACCAGGCTTTGGTCAAGGCCGAGAAATACCTGAAGGCGCAAAACATCGTTTTTCAGCCGGGTGTCAATGAAGAGCTGGCCGCCACTGCCTTGTGGGGTACCCAGCAACTGGGCTTTGCACCTCCGGGCAGCAACAAATTTGATGGCGTGTTCGGCATCTGGTACGGCAAAGGTCCGGGCGTGGATCGTTGCGGTGACGTTTTCAAGCACGCCAATATGGCTGGCACGACACCCTGGGGTGGCGTGATTGCTGTGGCGGGTGACGACCATGTGTCCAAGAGTTCGACCGCGGCACACCAGAGCGACCATATTTTCAAGGCCTGCGGCACGCCGGTGTTCTTCCCGGCGAGTGTGCAGGAGATTCTCGACCTGGGCATTCATGCCTTTGCCATGAGTCGTTTCTCGGGTGTCTGGGCCGGCATGAAGACAATTCAGGAAATTGTTGAATCGAGTGCCACTGCGGTGATCGATCCGGCTCGGGTGCAGATCAAAATCCCGACCGACTTCCAGATGCCGCCCGGTGGCTTGCATATTCGCTGGCCGGAACAGCCACTTGAACAGGAGGCGCGCCTGTTTCACTACAAGTGGTACGCGGCGCTCGCCTATGTCCGCGCCAACCGGCTGAACTACAACGTCATTGAGGGTTCAAACGACCGCCTCGGCCTGATTGCCAGCGGTAAAGCGTTCAACGATACGCGCCAGGCCTTGATCGACTTGGGGCTGGACGATGCGACCTGCCGGCAAGTCGGCATTCGTCTGCACAAGGTCGCCGTGGTGTGGCCGCTCGAAGCCCAACTCACGCGTGAATTTGCCACCGGGCTGCAGGAAATTATTGTCATCGAAGAAAAACGCCAGGTTATTGAATACCAGCTCAAGGAACAGCTTTACAACTGGCGCGCTGACGTGCGTCCTCAAGTGCTGGGCAAGTTCAACGAAGTCGAAGGGGATTTCAATGGCGGTGAGTGGTCAATGGTCAACCCGACCGCCAACACCTTGTTGCGCGCCAACGCCGATCTGTCGCCAGCCCTTATTGCGCGTGCCATAGCACAGCGCTTGAAGAAACTGGGTGTCAGCGTTGCTGTCGGCGCCCGCATTGACGCTCAACTGGCGATTCTTCAGGCCAAAGAGAGTGCCATGCAGGTGATTGAGTTGAGTGCCGCCAAAGGTGCTGATCGACAGCCCTGGTTTTGCTCCGGTTGCCCGCACAACACTTCGACCAAAGTGCCTGAAGGATCGCGTGCCATGGCGGGCATTGGTTGCCACTTCATGAGCGTCTGGATGGGACGTTCTACCGTCGGCTTTACCCAGATGGGCGGTGAGGGCGTGCCCTGGGTCGGTCAGCAGCCTTTCAGCAACGAGAGTCATGTGTTTGCCAATCTGGGTGACGGCACTTACTTTCATAGCGGGCTGCTGGCGATTCGCCAGAGCATTGCGGCGGGGGTCAACATCACCTACAAGATTCTCTACAACGATGCGGTCGCCATGACCGGCGGTCAGCAGATCGGAGAACGTCCGGAGGGCCACTCGGTGGCACAAATTGCCCAGAGCATGCGGGCGGAAGGGGCGGCCAACATCGTGGTGGTAACCGACCAGCCGCAAAAGTACGAAGGCCTGAAACTGGTGGAAGGTGTGGCGGTGCAACATCGCGATGAACTCGACCGTATCCAGCGCGAATTCCGTGAAATCAAGGGTGTTACTGTCATCATTTATGACCAGACCTGCGCCACAGAGAAACGTCGACGCCGCAAGCGCGGTACCCTGGTGGACCCGGCCAAGCGCGTGCTCATCAACGAACTGGTATGCGAAGGCTGTGGCGACTGCGGCGTGCAGTCCAACTGCCTGAGTGTGGAACCCCTGGAGACCGAGTTTGGCCGCAAGCGCCAGATCAACCAGAGCACCTGCAACAAGGATTACTCATGTGTCAAGGGCTTCTGCCCCAGCTTTGTCACGGTGGAAGGCGGGCAGCTCAAGAAAAAGTCCAGAGGCAAGGGTCTGTCACCGTTCGAATTGGGTAATTTGCCCGAGCCGCGGTTGCCCACCCTTGCGGCCCCAGACGCCAGCGTCTGGGGCATTGTGGTCGCCGGTGTCGGTGGTACCGGCGTCATCACGATCGGACAACTGCTGGGGGTGGCTGCGCATCTGGAAGGCAAGGGCGTAGTAACCCAGGATGCCGGTGGCCTGGCGCAAAAAGGCGGTGCCACCTGGAGCCATGTGCTCATAGCGTCGTCGCAGGAATTGATCCGCACCACCCGTGTCAGCATGGCGGCAGCCGATCTGATCATTGGTTGTGATCCGATCGTGGCCGCCGCCAGGGAAACGATGCTGCGTATGCGCGATGGGCGTACTCGTGTGGCGCTCAACTCGCACGCGGTGCCAACGGCGGCCTTTGTCACCAACGCCAATTGGCAGAACCCCTCAGATGCCTGCATCGCCGACATCGTCAAAGCCGTGGGACTGACCGCGGTGGGTGCGTTCAACGCTGATGCCGCTGCCATCCAAATGATGGGCGACAGCATTTACACCAACCCGATCATGCTGGGCTATGCCTGGCAAAGAGGCTGGATCCCGCTGGAAAAAAAATCGCTGTTGCGCGCCATTGAACTCAACGCCGTGGCGGCGGACCAGAACAAGGCGGCGTTTGAGTGGGGCCGACGGGCCGCGCACGACGGTGCTGCGTTCGCTGCGCTGCTCAACCCGGCGCAGGTGGTGGTGTTTTCCAAGCGCAGCTCACTTGCTGAGCTGATTGCCAAACGGGTTGACTTCTTGACCGGCTACCAGAATGCGGCGTACGCTCAAAGCTACCAAGCTTTCGTGCAGAAGGTCGGAAGCGTAGACGAGTCTGCCGGTGAGAAGAACATGGCGCTCACCGAAGCGGTCGCCCGCTACCTGTTCAAGCTGATGGCCTACAAGGATGAATATGAGGTGGCGCGGCTGCATACCGACAGCGCCTTTCATAAAAAAATCGGCGCGCTGTTTGAGGGCGACTTCAAGCTCCACTACCACTTGGCCCCCCCTATGTTGGCCAAGAGGAACGCAAAAGGCGAACTGCAGAAGCAACACTTTGGTCCCTCCACCCTGACGATGTTCAAGATTCTGGCCCGGCTCAAGGGCTTGCGCGGTACCGCACTGGACATTTTTGGCAAGACTGCGGAGCGACGCCAGGAGCGTGCGCTGATCACCCTTTACCGTACTGGTATTGACGAGATCATTGGCGTACTGGCGGGCACTGGCGGTGAAGCACTCGATAAGGAGCGCTATGCCATGGCACTGGGCATCGCCCGCCTGCCTGAACAAATCAAGGGCTTTGGGCACGTTAAAGAGCGCAACATCGAAGTAGCACGACAAAATTGGGACAGTCAACTGGCAGAGTTCCGTAACCCTCAGGCAGCGCAGAAAGCGGCTTGAGGCGGTTTGTCGGGCTGGTTTGGCCCCGCTTACAATGCCAGGTTGCTTTTTCGCACTGCCGTGCCCAAAAAAAGACGGCTGGGTCCTGTTTTTCTGATTCACTATTCTGGAGTCTTCAGTGTTTATTTCTTCCGCTTTCGCTCAAACCGCTCCCGCTGCTGCTGCCGGCGGTGATATGCAGTCTTCGCTCATGAGTATGTTGCCACTGGTACTCATGTTTGTCGTGCTCTATTTTGTGATGATCCGTCCGCAGATGAAAAAGTCGAAAGAACATCGTGCCATGATCGACGCGCTGGCCAAGGGTGACGAAGTTGCCACCGGCGGCGGCATCCTCGGCAAGGTAAGCAAACTGGGAGACAGTTATTTGAGCCTGGAAGTGGCAAGCGGCGTTGAGATCCAAATCCAGCGCAGCGCGGTGGTGCAGGTTTTGCCAAAGGGAAGTATCAAGTAATTTGACAGTCACAGAACTACCAGAAGCGCGACCATGAATCGTTACCCAGTTTGGAAGTACGTAATCATCGTGATTGCGCTGTTGGTGGGGATTTTGTACACCCTGCCGAATTTTTTTGGTGAGGCGCCGGCGGTCCAGGTGTCGACTGCCAAAGTGACCTTCAAGGTCGACGCCAGCACCAAGACACGGGTCGAAGAGGCCCTGAAGACGGCCGGCATCGTGGCTGATCTGGTGACGCTGGACAACGCCTCCGTCAAAGCTCGTTTTGACAATACCGAGACGCAGCTCAGAGCCAAGGATGCGATTCAGAAAGCGCTGATCCCGGACCCCGCCAATGCCGGCTATGTGGTGGCGCTCAACTTGCTGTCGCGCTCACCGGTATGGCTCAATTCGATGCGTGCCTTTCCCATGTATTTGGGATTGGACTTGCGCGGTGGCGTGCATTTCATGCTGCAGGTTGATATGCAGGCGGCCCTGACCAAGAAAACCGAATCGCTGTCCGGCGACATCCGAACCAGCCTGCGCGAAAAGAATGTGCGTCATAGCGGTATCAACCGCAATGCCCAGACGATTGAAATTCGCTTTCGCGATAGCGAGACATTGGCCACTGCCAAGGCGCTGATTCAGGACCAGTTTGCAGATTTGCAAACCGCCCAGACGCAGGAGGGAACCGAATACAAACTGACAGCATCGATCAAGCCGGAGGCCGCGCGCCGGGTGCAGGACCAGGCACTCAAACAGAACATCACTACCTTGCACAACCGGATCAATGAGTTGGGTGTTGCCGAGCCCGTCATCCAGCAACAGGGGCAGGATCGCATAGTGGTACAACTGCCTGGCGTGCAGGACCCCACCAAAGCGAAGGAAATGCTGGGTCGCACGGCAACGCTTGAGGTGCGCATGGTGGATGAAAGCGGTGAAGCCCGCGCCGCCGAGGGTGGTACCGCGGCGGTGCCCTTTGGTTCCGAGCGTTATCCGGAACGCAGTGGCCAGTCTGTCATTGTAAAAAAGCAGGTCATTCTGACCGGCGACAACCTGACCGATGCCCAGCCGGGTTTTGACAGTCAAACGCAGGAGGCCGTTGTCAACCTGACGCTGGATGCCAAAGGCTCGCGTATTTTCAGGGACGTGACGCGCGAGAGCATTGGCAAACGCATGGCCATTTTGCTGTTTGAAAAGGGCAAGGGTGAAGTCGTCACCGCCCCTGTGATCCGCTCCGAGATCGGCGGCGGTCGGGTGCAAATTTCAGGTCGCATGACAACCATGGAAGCCAATGACACCGCTCTGCTGTTGCGCGCTGGCTCGCTGGCGGCACCGATGGAAATCATCGAGGAAACCTCTATCGGCCCGAGTCTGGGTGCCGAAAACATTGCCAAGGGCTTCAACAGTGTCACCTGGGGATTTGCCGCAGTGGCCGTCTTCATGTGCGTGTACTACGTTTTATTTGGTGTTTTTTCCAGTGTTTCGCTGGCCTTCAATTTGCTGCTGTTGGTGGCGGTGCTGTCCATGTTGCAGGCGACCTTGACGTTGCCAGGAATGGCTGCCATGGCGCTGGTGCTGGGCATGGCGATCGACGCCAATGTGCTGATCAACGAGCGTGTGCGTGAAGAGTTGCGCGGCGGCGCGTCGGCGCAAGCCGCCATTCACGCAGGTTATGACCGCGCTTGGGCCACCATCCTGGACTCCAACGTCACGACCCTGATTGCGGGCCTGGCCTTGTTGGCTTTTGGGTCCGGCCCGGTACGCGGTTTTGCCGTGGTGCACTGTCTGGGCATTTTGACCAGCATGTTCTCCGGTGTGTTCTTCTCACGCGGCTTGGTCAACTTGTGGTACGGTCAAAAGAATAAGCTCAAAAGCGTGTCAATTGGTACGGTTTGGCGCCCGGAGTCACAGACTCAGGTGACGTCGAACTAAGGGAAGGTATTTCATGGAATTTTTTAAAATCAAGCGCGACATTCCGTTCATGCGGCATGCCATCGTTTTCAATCTAATTTCACTCGTCACTTTTTTGGCGGCGGTATTTTTTCTGTTCA
>JANXLW010000042.1 GCA_025354965.1 Betaproteobacteria bacterium | reverse complement strand
GCCCAGGCGGAACTTAACGACGAGTTCATGCAAGGTGCCCGCGCGGGCGTTCTCGCCATCGGCCAGACCGCGTTTTGCAAGATAGGCCAGCGCCTCGGGACTGGCCAGCAGGGTCTGGTGGTAGTAGTCAATGACCTGGTTGAGCAGTTCCTGTTCGCTGGCCTGCAAAGCCACAGGCGGCGGCAGGCGGCGCACGGTGGAGCGTTTGACGACCTGTCCTGAGCCTGCCGAAGGGCCCACGGCCCCAGCACCGCCATCCAGACTTCCAGCGGCTAAACCAGCGGCTAAGGAAGGATCGGCCCGCAGCAACTCCACCGCGTGCCTGAAGCTCACGCCCTGGGTTTTGATAACCCAATCAATCGGGCCACCGGCCGCACCACAGCCAAAGCAGTGCCACAGATTCTTGTCGGGCGTGATGACAAGAGAAGCGGTGTCGTCAGTGTGAAACGGGCAGCGGCTTATAAAGTCCTTGCCCGACTTCTTCAACTCCAGGCCGGAAGCCCGGGCCAGGTGCGTAACACTGACTTCTTCTTTTAGCCGCTGGATTTCGGACTCGGGGATGCGTGCCATGCCGTTTTGCTCCTAAAACCTGTCAATGGACAATAATGTAGATTACATTATCACCATTAAATGTGTTTTTCGGAAAGCGGCAAAAAAATGACCCATAAGATCACCAGCATCTTTTGTTTGCACACAGGTCTGGATATGTCTGATTTTGCTGAGCGCTTGCGCTTGCTCCGTGAGTCTCGTCAGTTGACACAAACGCGATTGGCGGAGTTGATTGAGGTGGACCCGCGTGCCTATAACCGCTGGGAGCGTGGCACGATCGCCCCGCACCTGGACACCCTAATCAGGATTGCCGATGTTTTGCAGGTATCTCTTGATGAGTTGGTGGGGCGCAAACCCCTGTCCACCGAGTCCCGCATTCGCAATCACTCGTTGAATTCGCTGTGGCAGCAGGCGGACACGCTGCCAGACCAGGAGCAGCAGGCGCTAATTTTGGTGATCGATAGCTTTGTCAAAAAATCTATGGTGGAGAAGGCCGTGGGCAGGCCCGCCAATGTGACCAAGCGCGCCGCCACACTTGCTACTGCCCGCACACCGAAGCGCACATCGCTCGCACCCGCATGAGATCGGACACCAGCAAACCATCCTCGCCGTCTTCGCTGCTGCCGCTGGAGTTGGTGACGCACCGGGTCAAGGTGCTGCGCGGTCAGCGGGTGATCGTGGATGCCGATCTGGCCGCGCTGTACGGGGTGGAGACCAAGCGTTTCAATGAGGCCGTCAAGCGCAATGCCGAGAAGTTTCCGGCCGACTTCATGTTTCAACTCACCGCAGAAGAGTTTGCAGCTTTGAGGTCGCAGATTGCGACCTCAAACGAGAGCAGTACGCCCACCGCCACCGGGCGGGGTGGCCGACGTTACGCGCCACAGGTGTTTACCGAGCATGGCGCGCTGATGGCGGCCACCGTCCTCAATAGCCCGCGTGCGGTTGAAGTGTCGGTGTATGTGGTGCGGGCCTTTGTGCAGCTTCGCGATATGGCCAATACCCACCAAGGCTTGGCCAAGCGGCTCGATGCACTGGAAGAGAAGACGGAATTGCTGGCCATGTCGCATGACACTTTCAGCCGCAATACGCGCAACCAACTGCGGCAGATTTTTGAGGCGCTGCGGGAGTTGGCGGCACCGGCTGAGCCACCGCCACCACCCAAGCGGCCTATCGGGTTTGTTCACCCCGAGGACAAGCCCAGCAAGCCCGCCAGCTCCAAGGCAAAGGCACCGGGCAAGAAGACGTAGCGCTCAACCGTTCAGCGGCTAAACGAAGAAGCCACCCCAACCCCACAGCTTTAGCGGCTGGCAGGGGTGGCGGGTGGCTTTTTTGTTTTGATAAGAGAGAAGAACGCGGGCGTTGGTGCCTATGGGCGGACTCGTGGCAGTCTCGATAAAGCGAATTCGTTAATCCATGCGCCACTGCTTGGTCCGTATCGCCCGTTCAATCATCTCCAGAGTTAACGGCAAATACTCACCGCTCTTCCTTGCTACCTTGTCAGTGAAAGGCACGATCCAGAGCAGTACACGAGCTAGCGGACTCTTACCCGCAAATTCTGGTGGAAAGAATTTCTCGAACTCGAAGCCGCTTAGGTCGACGCGATAGTGATCGGCCAACACCTCCATGTCAGCCTCCGCGATGTCGCCATAAAGGCCAAGGTCGTGATACATGCGCGTGCTGCTGCGGCATTGCGCGATCTTGCTTTCAGATAGGCCGCAACGCTTAAGGTATTCGCGCAGCTCGATTGACAGTTCACTTGCCATAGACATCAATCGCAAGAGAAGGCGTCGTAGAGCTCATAGCCTGCCAAGGCAGCACCTGCATACGGCAATTTCCGAAGAATCTTGGTAATCCCGTTCCGCGTCGCAACAGAGTACCAACCACTACTTGCCGCTGCATGATTCATCTGGCTAAAAGATGAAGTTGCTCTGCCCGCAGGCCCACCACCAGCAATGCCGCCTCTCGGTTTGCTGGCAAACGGGCCGGATCCACCAAGGGCACCACCTGCCGCCGCATTGCCCGCTGCGCCAGCCGGCGTGTCTTTGCACGTGCAGTGCTCTTTTTTGTACTGCTCCAGAGCGTAGTCAAAGGCGTACCCCACGCCAATACCAATCAAGATCGGAATAAACGCAATTTCTCCGGTCGGGTCAGCATACGAAAGTGGATTGCCCTCCACATAGGCAAACCGATTAAGTCCCCCTTCCATCCCAATCGGATCGGCCTGCGTAAACCTCCCCTGGCTTGCCTGGTAGCTCCTGAAGTAGTTGTAGTTAAGATTCGACTCTTCATCAAAATACTGCCCCGGATACCTCAAGTTGAACGTGATCCCAGGCGCGGTGGCTTTCAGGGCCATCGGCATACCCGGACTTGGCGGGTTGATCGAGGTGGTCATCACCCCCGTGGGCTTGTTGTCCCCAAACGCGCTGTAGGGCCATTGCCAGACAATTTTGTTGGCGTCATTTTTGATCTGCCTTGGCGTGTTCAGGTGATC
>JANXLW010000031.1 GCA_025354965.1 Betaproteobacteria bacterium | reverse complement strand
TGCGCAGTTCGGGGATCATCATCGCAGCGGTGGTCATGTCTTGCATCCCACCATTCTCATGTACCAGCGCTTATCGCGACAGAACCGGCCAAGGAGCTTCAATCACCACGGGGCGTGTGGGCGTAGTGACAGCAGAAATGGGTTATATCCCTGTACATCCGGAGGTTTAGTCATGCATAATTGTCTTTATTCTTCCAAATAAGAAGCAAATATGGCGATTACTGGTCGATTTCTGCAAGCTCACTCGGGCAGTTTTTTCCTGTTCGGGCCACGCGGCACCGGAAAATCCACCTGGCTGCGGTCCCTGCGGAACCAGGCCATCTGGATCGACATGCTCGATCCAGAGACATTGCGACTGTTCCAGGCCAGGCCTGAGCGCCTTCAGGAACGCGTTGATGCACAGCCGCAGGTCACTGACGTTGTGATCGACGAAGTGCAAAAGGCGCCGGCACTTTTGGACGTAGTTCACAAACTCGTTGAAGACGAGCGTCGCTTGCGTTTCATCCTCACGGGATCGAGTGCCAGAAAACTGCGCCGAGGAGCGGCCAACTTACTGGCCGGACGACTGACCGAACTGAACATGCATCCGTTCATGGCGGCAGAACTGGGCGATAGTTTTCAGTTGCAGCGCGCACTTGAAATCGGATTGGTGCCGTTGGTCTGGAGTGCTGCAGAGCCAGAGCACACGTTGCGTGCCTACGCATCCCTGTATCTTCAGGAGGAGGTGCAGGCTGAAGCCTTGGTGCGCAATGTGGGGGCCTTTGCCCGATTCCTGGAAGCTATCAGCTTCTCGCATGGCTCACTCCTGAACCTCTCCGAGGTGGCGCGCGAATGCCAGGTCGGGCGCAAGACCGTTGAGGGCTATCTGGAAATCCTGGAAGACCTGCTGCTGTCGTTTCGCATCCCCGTATTTACGCGAAGGGCGAAACGACATCTGGTTGCACATGATAAGTTTTACTACTTTGATGCAGGCGTATACCGCTCGATCCGACCGAAGGGGCCACTGGACAGCCCAGAGGAAATAGAAGGTATGGCGCTAGAAGGCCTCGTAGCCCAGCACCTGCGAGCTTGGGCCAGTTATCGCAGCGTTCCGGCCGATCTCTCCTACTGGCGAACAAAGTCCGGCAGTGAAGTTGACTTCATCTTGTACGGTGCCGACGTATTCGTCGCCATCGAGGTCAAGCGCTCCCGCAATGTGTACCCCACCGACCTGCGCGCCCTAAAAGCCTTTCAGGAAGACTATCCCGAAGCAAAAGTGTGTCTGCTCTATATGGGGCAAGAGGAAATCAAGTTCAACGACGTTTTGTGCTTGCCTTGTGAAACTTTCCTCACAAAGTTGCACCCCGGAGCCCCTATTCTTTAAGGTGACATCCATTGAATATCTTTGTGCCAATCGCGCGCCCGTACATGAGGGCAATGCACGGTGCGGCGGCAGGGTATTGTCAACTTGTTGAGTTCCTGGTGCCATCGCAGACAATTTGAAACGTGAACTCAACGATTAAGCACCAACCAATATCCTACAGCGGCTACCGATTCCCGCCTGAGGTGATCAGCTACGCCGTGTGGCTGTACTTTCGCTTCCCACTGAGCCTGCGCATGGTGGAGGAAATGCTGGCAGCCCGCAGCATTGAGGTGACGTACGACACAGTGCGCCGCTGGGCGCAGCGTTTTGGCCAACAAGTTGCCAACAACATTCGGCATCGCTTACCTGCCTTTGGTGACAAGTGGCATCTTGACGAAGTGGTGATCAAAATCAACGGGCGCACTTGGTGGCTTTGGCGTGCTGTCGATCAGCATGGTGCCGTCTTGGATGTGTTGGTTCAAAGTCGACGCAACACCCAAGCGGCTGCGCGCCTGATGCGCTAACTCATTCGCCGCCATGGCCTGCCCAGAGTGATGATCACCGACAAGCTCAAGAGCTACGCGGCGGCCAATAAAGACCTGGGTTTGAAGTTCGAGCATCGCCAGCACAAGGGGTTGAACAATCGCTGCGAGAATTCCCACGAGCCCACCAGGGTGCGCGAGAAGGTTATCGCGCCGATTCAAATCGGCCCGTCAACTGCAGCGCTTTTTGTCGACGCACGACCAAGTAGCCAATGTATTGCAGCACTGCCGTTACAACCGGGACGCCAAAGCCAAACGTGCGGCTCGTGCCCAGGCCTTGCAAACCTGGGAATCGGTCAGTTGCGCCCAGTGGACGAAGAAGGACAACAATTGATTCGTTGTTTCACTAGCATTTGCGGCTTGGGCCGCCCGATCTCCAACAAGTTGACAATACCCTTTGGCGTCATCATCGATTTTGGCAACGTTGGCATGATGCTGAGCTCGCGCCAGGTTGCGCTCCCCAACGCTTGAAAATCCCAGGCGCCGTAAGCCGAAAACAATCAAATCCAGCAAACAACATATTACCTATCGGTAACTTAATGCTTGCACCTTTGTCATATTTCTATATAATTACCGTTAGGTAACTTAACTGAGGCTGACGATGGAAATCGATAAAATCATACCGATCGGTAATTTTGGAGAGGTACCTGTACAAACGCCCGCAGAGCTTGGCGCCTTGATCCGCAAGGTACGCAAGTTCCAGCATCTCACGCAAAAGGATATCGTTGGCTTGGGCAATACAGGTAATCGATTGATCGTAGAGATCGAAAACGGTAAACCAACAGTGCAACTTCAAAAGGTTTTTGATCTTCTGAAACTGCTCGGTCTGGAAATGTCCATCAAGACCCGGGGCAAATAATGAATGCCGGCCAAGTAACCCAGTTGGACGTTTTTAGTGGCGACGCTCAGGTCGGCACTATCCATGACACCGATCCGGTCAGCTTTGAGTACACACAAGACTGGTTGAATTTCGTTGATCGCTACCCTATCGCAGCTATTGAGCTAAAGGCTGGGCGAAACGACTCAGAAGCGGTCAAGGCGTTTTTCGAAAATCTTCTGCCAGAGGGTGTATTCAGGAATGCGCTTGCCATAGAAAGGAAGGTTTCCAGTGTTTTCGCGCTTCTGAAAGAGGTTGCAGGAGACAACATCGGCAACATAGTGATCTTGCCATCGGGTGAGCAGCCGCAACCACCAAAATTTGAGCCTACAAGCTGGGACGAGATTGCTAAGGTGCTTTCAGGCCAGTCCCAAGAAGGGGGGCTAGCTAGAAAAGCTCATCGCATATCTGTCTCCGGAGCGCAGCGCAAAACGTCCATTAGCATCAATGATGAAGGTACCCCGCTATGGCCTCTTGGGACTACGCCTTCCATGTACATCGTCAAGCCGGACATCAAATCCATTGAAGGGGTATGGGGTTCTGCGGCCAACGAAGCCATTGTGATGCGCGCGGCCAAGCACTGCGGGCTGGATGTGGCTGACGTCTTTTACGAGGCCGTGTCCAAATCATGCGTCGTTAAACGGTTTGATCGCTCCATGAGCGGAGACCGGATCCAGAGACTTGTTCAATATGACTTCTGTCAACTCAGCTGCACCCTTTCGGACAAAAAGTACGAGCATGAAGGGGGCCCTGGAATCAAAAGCTGCGTCGACATGATCAAAAATAACAGCACCAAACCAGCGCCAGATCTCAAACGTTTCTTCGAATGGATGTTTTTCAACCTGATGGTTGGCAACAATGACAGCCACGCTAAGAATCTCTCTTTGTACCAGTTGCCAGGAGAGGGGAAAAGGTTAACGCCGCACTACGACCTTATGTGCACCAGGCTCTACCCTGGCCTATCAAAGGAGTTTGCTTTCCGTGTCGGTGACAAGACAATGCCTGGGGATATCGGGCCAGAACAGATTGCCAAATTGGCAACCGATCTTGGCGTGAAGCCGGGCTATCTCAAAGACATTGCTGGATCCATTTCCAAGAGCCTACTTCCATCCATAAAAAAAACCATCGATGAACTAACGACAACGTTCGGCCCGATCGAGAAAACGCTGGCGGAACGGCTTGAACTAAAGATCTCATCCATCGCCAAGTCATTCAATCAGAGGATGGGGTTGACAATGGCCGATGAGAAAGTAGCAAGTCCCAGGAGGCCACGTCCTTAAGCGGCTCCATGCAAGATCTGACACGCAGATCGGTCCGCCCAACGTAGGCGCAATATTGCGAGTCGCTTCGGTGGGTTGGAGACCTCTGCGGTGATGTGATAGTCGTGGTCGTTTTCCTCAACCCGTAATACTGTGTAGTCGGGGAGGTTGAGGAGGTTCTGTCGCGATAAGCGCTGGTACATGAGAATGGTGGGATGCAAGACATGACCACCGCTGCGATGATGATCCCCGAACTGCGCAAGGTACTCAAGCGACTGCATTACCCACTGCAAGTGATGCTGGTTTGCGCCCGCTGGTATGCAGC
>JANXLW010000017.1 GCA_025354965.1 Betaproteobacteria bacterium | reverse complement strand
TCTCAGGGATTTGCGGGGCACTGAACCTGACGGCATTTACACCATGATGGTCACGGTGGTGGAAAAACCCCTCCTTGAAGTGATCATGCAGCACGCCGACAACAACCAGTCCAAAGCCGCCCAGTGGCTGGGTCTGAACCGCAACACCCTGCGAAAAAAACTGCTTGAACACAAGCTGATCACTTAGCCGGAGTGAGGCCGTTGCTGGCCATCATTTTCCTTAGCAACCACCTTTATAAACTCAATGAACGCACTTCTATCGGTCTCCGACAAAACCGGCATTGTTGAATTTGCGCAGGCCTTGCATGCCCTGGGCATCAAGCTTATTTCCACTGGTGGCACCGCCAAATTGCTGGCAGAACAAGGCTTGCCAGTGACCGAGGTGGCCACCCTCACGGGCTTTCCCGAAATGCTGGATGGGCGTGTCAAAACCCTGCATCCCAAGGTGCATGGCGGTCTGCTGGCACGGCGCGATGTGCCGGAACACATGGCGGCACTCAAAGCCCACGACATAGCCACCATCGACCTGCTGGTGGTCAACTTGTACCCGTTTGAAGCGACCGTCGCCAAAGCCGGCTGCAGGTTGGAGGATGCGATTGAAAACATCGACATCGGTGGCCCCGCCATGGTGCGCAGCGCCGCCAAGAACTGGAAAGATGTAGCGGTGTTGACCGACGTTTCGCAATACGCTGGTGTGCTGGCCGAACTCAAGACCACGGGCATCAGCCTGAAGACCAAATTTGCCTTGTCGGTAGCGGCGTTCAACCGCATCAGCCAATACGACGGCGCCATCAGCGACTACCTGTCGGCGCTCAACTTTGAAGAGGGCAACAGCACACCCGCAAGACAGTTGTTCCCGCAGCAGTCCAACGGCCGCTTTGTCAAGTTGCAGGACTTGCGCTATGGTGAAAATCCGCACCAGCAAGCGGCCTTTTACCGCGATCTGTACCCGGCGCCGGGTTCGCTGGTGACGGCGCAGCAGCTTCAGGGCAAGGAGTTGAGCTACAACAATATCGCTGATGCTGACGCCGCCTGGGAGTGCGTCAAGAGTTTTGACACTGCCAAAAACGGTGCTGCCTGTGTCATCGTCAAACACGCCAACCCCTGCGGTGTGGCGGTGGGTACGGACGCACTGCAAGCCTACAGCAAGGCGTTCAAGACCGACCCAACCTCTGCCTTTGGCGGCATCATTGCCGTCAACCAAACTCTGGACGAAGCAGCTGCGCTGCAAATCTCGAAGCAGTTCGTCGAAGTGCTGATGGCACCGGACTACACGCCCGGGGCACTGGCGGTGTTCAAGAGCAAGGTCAACGTGCGCATTCTCAAAATCGCGCTGCCGGGCGGTGGCGCCAGCGATTGGGACAATGGCCGCAACGCGGTGGACGTCAAACGCGTCGGCTCGGGCTTGCTGATGCAAACGGCCGACAACCATCAGCTCACTTTGGCAGATCTGAAAGTGGTCACCAAGGTTCAACCCACGGCCGAACAATTGCAAGACTTGCTCTTTGCCTGGAACGTGGCCAAATTTGTCAAGAGCAACGCCATCGTGTTTTGCAAAGGCGGCATGACCATGGGCGTTGGCGCCGGTCAGATGAGCCGTCTGGACTCGGCCCGCATCGCCAGCATCAAGGCCCAGCATGCCGGGTTATCGCTGTCAGGCACGGCGGTCGCCAGCGATGCCTTCTTTCCGTTTCGCGATGGTCTGGACGTGGTGGTGGACGCCGGTGCTAGCTGCGTCATCCAGCCCGGTGGCTCGATGCGCGACCAGGAAGTGATTGACGCGGCCGATGAACGCGGTGTGGCGATGGTCTTCAGCGGTGTGCGGCATTTCCGGCATTGATGGGTGGCGGGGCGGGCGGAAACCCAATCCACCCATCTGATCAAGTGACGGGTAGGCGGGATTCAAAGTGCTCCACCGATTTGGGGTACCGATGTCGGATCAACCCGCACCGCCCGCCTTGCGCCAGCCAGCAGCTTTTCTAATTACAGCAACTTGAAAACCTCGCGTGCCGCCGCCACGGTGGCCGCGATGTCATCGCTGGTGTGCGCGGCACTGACAAAGCCGGCTTCATACAACGCCGGGGCAATGTAGATGCCACGGTCCAGCAAGCCGTGGAACAGGGTATTGAAACGTTTGCTGTCGGTGGTCATCACGGTGGCGTAGTTTTGCGGCAAGCTGTCGAACAGGAAGAAGCCAAACATGCCGCCTTCGCTGTCGGCGCTGAACGGCACGCCTTCGGCTGCAGCGGCGGCCTTCAGGCCAGCCACCAGCGAACGGGTCTTGGCCGACAGGTCTTCAAAAAAGCCGGGCTTGCTGATCTCGCGCAAGGTAGCCAGGCCGCAAGCGGTCGCCACCGGGTTGCCAGACAGAGTGCCAGCCTGGTACACCGCACCCAGTGGGGCCAGCAGTTCCATCACGGCGCGCTTGGCGCCAAAGGCCGCCAGCGGCATGCCGCCGCCAATGACCTTGCCCATCACCGTCATGTCCGGCTCAAAGCCGGGTAGGTGACGGGCATAGACGCTTTGCGCGCTGCCCAGTGCAACGCGAAAGCCTGTCATGACTTCATCAAACACCAGCAGCGCGCCGTACTGCGTGCACAGTTCACGACAGCGTTTCATGAAGGGGAGGGAGGCGCGCACGAAATTCATGTTGCCGGCGATCGGCTCGATCATGAGGCAGGCGATGCCAGTGCCGTGCAGCGTGAAGGCTTCTTCGAGTTGCGCGATGTTGTTGTATTCCAGTACCAGTGTGTGTTGCACTACCTCGGGTGGTACGCCGGCGCTGGTGGCGTTGCCGAAGGTTGCCAGTCCCGAGCCGGCCTTGACCAGCAGCGCGTCAGCGTGTCCGTGATAGCAGCCTTCAAACTTGATCAGCTTGCTGCGGCCAGTGGCACCGCGGGCCAGACGGATGGCGCTCATCGCCGCTTCGGTGCCTGAGCTGACCAGGCGCACCATGTCCATGGAGGGCAGCAGACGCAATATCTCTTGTGCCAATTCAATTTCGCGTTCGGTCGGTGCGCCAAAAGAAAAACCTTCCCGCACTGCCGCCTGCACCGCTTGCACGACGGCCGGGTGGCCGTGACCCAGAATCATGGGACCCCAGGAGCCGATGTAGTCGATGTAGCGCTGGTCGTTCGCGTCCCAGAAATGGGCGCCTTGGGCACGTTGGATGAAGCGGGGTGTTCCACCCACCGCCTTGAAGGCTCTGACCGGCGAATTGACGCCGCCGGGAATGATTTGCTTGGCGCGTTCAAACAGCGTGTTGTTGTTGTCAGTGTTGTGTGCCATTGGGAGTGAAATCCAGTGTGGAAATAAGAGAGGAATCGACAGCGGTTGGGTCTGTTTCGGCGGCTGGATCATCGTCAGTCTGCGCCCAGAAAAGCCGGTCCGGAATGACATTGCCCATACCCGGACGAAAGCCGCCTTCCAGACAACGGTCCAGATAACTTAGCGCTTCAGTGAACGCCTCGGACATATCGTCGCCACTGGCCAGCAGGGCTGCAAATGCGGCCGACAGGGTGTCACCAGCACCGCAAAAAACTGCATCGAAGCGTTCAAATTTTTCGCTGCACAGTACGGCATGCGGGCTGGCCAGCACGTTGTCAACGAACTGGTCTGTTAACGCAATGCCGGTCACCAGGGTATAGGGCACACCATAGGCGTTTGCCGCGTCGGCAATGTCCCGTGCGCTGGGCGGACGAGCTGCACTCCAGTCCGGCAGAAGCCAGCGCCATAAGGTGCTGTGGTTTCCAGCCAACACCATCGTCTGGGGCAATATCAGCTCTTTAAAAGCATCGAGGTACAGGTCAATCTGGATTTCATCCCACCAGGAAAGGTCGGGCATAAACGCGATAAGCGGAATGTTGGCGTAGTCGCACGCGATGCTGGCCACGGCACTGAGGTTTTCCGGTGACCCTACAAATCCAACCTTGATCACCTGAACTTGGACATCCTCAAAAACTGCCCTGGCCTGCTCCGCCACGGCATCTTCGTCGAGTGCAAAATGACTGAAAATTTCAGCGCTGTCACGCGCGTAAGCGCCGGTCAGAATGGGCAGCGCATGAGCACCGACGGAGGCAATCGCAGTCACATCGGCCGCCAAACCTGCGCCGCCGCTGGGATCATTGGAATTGAACACCATGACGCATGCGGGGCGGGTTGTACGCGGTTGGTCTTCGGCAACCAGGGAAATTGTGGCAGGGGGCATGAGCAGGCCTGTGCAGTTCTTCAGGCAGAATATCGCAGATTGAGGCGCGCGGCGGGTATATTACGCACGCTGTTTCCATTCAATGATTGCATTCTATTCGAAGGCCCCTTAAGCTGTGAGTGAGACAAAAACATGGATGTGCCTTATTTGTGGCTGGATCTACGATGAAAATACCGGTGCCCCAAACGATGGCATTGAGCCCGGGACTCCCTGGTCTGATGTACCTATGAATTGGACCTGCCCTGAATGTGGTGCTCGCAAGGAAGATTTCGAAATGGTGCAGCTTTGAAGTGTTAATTTAATGGGAATCTGCGCCATCAACTTTGTAAAACGTCAGTTCAGGAGCATACCTTTGTGAATACGACTGGATCGACTTTAAAAATCCTGGTGATTGACGACAGCAACACCATCCGTCGCAGCGCAGAAATTTTTCTCAAGCAGGGGGGTCACGAGGTCATGCTGGCAGAGGATGGTTTCGATGCGCTCGCCAAAGTGAATGACTGTCAGCCGAATCTGATATTTTGCGATATCCTGATGCCCAGACTGGATGGCTATCAGACTTGCGCCATCATCAAGCGCCATGCCAAATTCTCGGCGGTGCCGATAGTCATGCTGTCTTCCAAGGATGGTGTTTTTGACAAGGCACGTGGGAGAATGGTCGGGGCGCAGGATTATCTGACAAAGCCGTTCACGAAAGACCAGTTGTTGCAGGCTGTGAGGCAGTTTGGCACAGCAACGCAAGGAGTAAATTGATGGTGATCCAAAAAGTATTGATAGTGGACGACTCAAAAACCGAATTGATGTTCATGACCGATTTGCTGCAAAAAAATGGCTTGACGGTTCGTACGGCAGAGGGCGCAGATGAAGCTTTTCGTCGCCTCTCCGAAGAAAGACCGGACTTGATTTTAATGGACATCGTGATGCCTGGCAGAAATGGATTCCAGTTGACGCGGTCGATCAGTCGGTCGCCTGAGTATGCCGACATACCGATCATCATTTGCACCAGCAAGAACCTGGAGACCGACCGGGTGTGGGGAATGCGTCAAGGGGCGCGTGACTACATCACCAAACCGATCAATGCGACTGAGTTGTTTGTCAAAATCAAGGCTTTGGGTTGAAATCCTCAGGACGGCATGGCTAATCGCGAAGCACTTCGAGAACTTCAGACCCGACTCGCCAGCCGATTGCAGGCGGCCAAGACCGGTGCAATTGCTGCCTCCTGGTTGGCAGTCAGCGCTGGAGATGCGAACTACCTATTCCCTTTGGTGCAGGCTGGCGAGATATTTCCACTGGCGAATGTGCACGCGGTGCCCTACTGCCGCCCATGGTTCATGGGCGTAACCAACCTTCGCGGTGGCCTGTTTGGTGTTGTCGACCTGGCGAGTTTCGTCACGGATGGCGCACTACACACCAGAACCGAGCAGTCACTCGCCGAGTCGAGTGTCCTCACGTTCAATGCGGCATTGGAGCTCAATTGCGCATTGATGGTGGACGCGCTGGCGGGTCTTCGCAAGCGAGACGCTTTCGTGAGTGAAGCGGCTCCACGCGAGGGTTCCCCGGCATATTTCGGGAACTGGTTCACTGACCTCAACGGCGTGGGCTGGCAGGAAATCAACCTGCAGTCCTTGTCGCAGCTTTCCGAATTTCTCAGTATTGGTGCTTAAGTTTTTATCTAAGGTTGCATTATGTCTGTCGTTGATCAATTGAAAAAACTAGTTATCAAACCGGCGCGCGAGTCTGAGCTGGACATCACTTTGGATTTGATGGAAGTCGAGAAAGCCCAGGAAAAGGCGGACAACCAGGCGCCACAAATGGAGCCCCAGCTGGCACCTGATCCAGGACCTGTTGACGGCTCTGGTGTGGTAGATGATGACTTGATCGCCCTTCCGGTTCTCGGAAGAAAAACCGTGGTCCAGCACCAGCGCATGTTGTCGATCATGCTGGGAGCTGCACTGGTTTTGCTGGCCGTTCTAACTTTGTATGGGTTAAGCAAGGCGAACCGCGGAGCTCAGCAGTTGGGCGCTACCGGACAGTCCTTGATGCAGTCGCAACGTCTGGCCAAATCGGTTTCGCAGGCACTGGTGGGTGGCGCCCAAGCCTTTCCGGATATTGTCGAGAGCGCCGGTGTATTGTCCAGGTCGGTACGCGGCTTGAAGGAAGGTGATCAGGATATGCGCCTGGACGCGTTGAGTTCAGCCTACCAGCCGGATCTGGAAAAAATCATTCCCTTGATGGAGCGCGCCGAAAAGAACGCGGCCATCGTCATGTCGCAGCAGAAAATCCTGATGCAGGTCGGTTCGGCGTTGCGACTCATAAATCGGCAATCCTCCGATCTGCTTGAAATTGCCGAGACCGTGTCGGCTCTGAAACTGCAACAAAATGCCACACCAGCAGATATTTCGGCGGCCGGCCAACTGGTGATGCTGACCCAGCGTATCGGCAAGTCGTCCAACGAGTTCCTGACGGTTGAGGGCGTGAGCCCCGAGGCGGTATTCCTGCTCGGCAAGGATTTGAATACTTTCAAGGAAATTGCACAAGGTCTGCGCGCTGGCAATGGCGAACTGCGATTGACGGCAGCCAAGGATCCGCAGACGCGCGAGCAACTGACGGCCTTGATCAAGCTTTTTGAAGAGACGCGGGTGCAGGCCGGCGCCATACTGGGAAATTTGCAAGGGCTGGTTTCGGCCCGCGAGGCGCAAGTTTCCATTATTGCGGACAGTGAACCGTTACGTCGAAATCTTGAAGAGTTGCAAGGAAAACTTTCCTTAAACTCGGGCCTTGGCGCATTGGCATTGATTTTCCTGATAGGTTCAGCATTGGTGGCCTTGCTTAGCGCCGGTGGTCTGTCCTACGTCCAATTGCTGGACAGTCGCAAGCGGCAGGACGCAGCGGAGGCGCAGCGTCAGGCTGCGGAGCACCAGGAGCAAGAGGCCAAACGGGTGAACGATGCCAATCAGGCGGCCATTTTGCGTTTGATGAATGAACTTCAAACGGTGGCCGAGGGCGATCTGACACAAGAGGCCACAGTGACCGAGGACATCACCGGGGCCATCGCTGATTCGGTGAACTACACGGTGGAAGAATTGCGGTCGCTGGTTGGCAATGTGCAGACAACAGCCGCTCGTGTCGCGCGCACCACCGCTGATGTGGACACGACGTCAACCGAACTGCTGGCGGCGTCTAACGAACAACTGCATGAAATTCGGGAAACTGGTCGGTCGGTGGTCGATATGGCTTCCAGAATCAATGATGTGTCAGTGCAGGCACTTGAGTCCGCCACTGTTGCCCGGCAGTCGAGACAGGCTGCCGAAGTTGGCTTGCAGGCTGTGCAAAATGCCATCGGCGGCATGAACTCGATTCGGGACCAAATTCAGGAAACCTCCAAACGCATCAAACGGCTGGGCGAATCGTCCCAGGAAATTGGTGAGATAACCGAGCTGATTTCCGACATTACCGAGCAAACCAATGTGCTGGCTTTGAATGCGGCGATTCAGGCTGCCTCTGCTGGCGATGCCGGTCGCGGCTTCTCTGTGGTGGCCGAGGAAGTGCAACGCCTGGCGGAGCGGTCGGCGGATGCAACGCGGCAGATTTCGGCACTCGTGAAGGCCATTCAAACCGACACTCAGGATGCCGTGGGTGCCATGGAGCGCTCCACGCAAGGGGTGGTGGAGGGCGCCAAACTGTCCGATAGCGCCGGTTCTGCCCTGACCGAGATTGACCAGGTGTCGCGACGTCTGGCCGTGTTGATTGAACAAATTTCAAATTCCACGTCCCGCGAAGCCAATCTGGCCAACGTGGTGGCCGACAATATCAAACATATTTTTGCGGTGACTGAACAGACTGGCGAGGGCACCCGTTCCACCGCAGCTCAAGTCCGCGAGCTTTCCAAAATGGCAGAAGAATTACGCCAGTCCGTGTCACGGTTCAAGATTGCCTGACCGTCATCAATCCGAACCTGTTTCCCTCTGGAGTGCACGAACCCATGCAAGCAAACGCTGCCCTGACAGGTGCCGATGAGCTGGCGTCCAAGGACCTGGGGCCGTTGGCCTGGGTGCTTGACGAACTGCGTAAATCTCTGGATGGCGCCACCAAAGCACTGCGCCGTTTTGTGCGTGATGCTGAATTGGCGCGTGGCTCCGATCTGGCTGCGCTGGATGCCAGCCAGTTGCGCATTGCCCGCCAGCAACTTCATCAGGCAGTTGGCGCTCTTGAGATGGTGGGCATGGCGGTGCCAGCCAAGATATTGCGTGCCATGGAAGCGCTGGCCCAGCGTTTTATTCAACGTCCTGAACTTTGTAGCGATGAGGCCGCCAACAAGATGGAGCGCGCCAGCTTCGCCCTGACCGAATATCTGGAAAGTGTTCTCAAGGGAAAAGACGCGTCTGCCGTGGCGCTATTTCCGCAGTACCGTGACGTGCGCGAGCTGGTTGGCCATGGCCGCGTGCATCCGGCAGATTTATGGCTGCTTGAATTGCGCTGGATAGATGTTGCCTTGCCGATAGAAGAAGCACCACTTGCAAATGACCGGTCGGTTCGAACCCGTGTTGACAGCTGCATACTGAAGGTTTTCAAATCGGGAGATATTGACGCTGCAAAATCCATGCGCGACATAAGTCTGGGCTTTGCCGCCGCGCAAGCTATACCGCAGACGCGAACCTACTGGAAAATTTGCGCGGCTTATTTTGAAGCTGTGTCATTGGGGCTTTGCCCCTTTGATATTTACGGCAAGTGGACGGTTTCGCGAGTTCTTCTGCAAGAACGTGTCTTATCGCGAGGTGAGTCGGAAGTCTCTGAGCGACTGGTGCAGGATCTGCTTTTTTTCTGTGCCCAAGCCATCCCTGATATTAGCGCCGACGCACCGGTACTCAATGCGGTTCGTGCCGCTTATGGCCTGACCCAGACCAGCTCTTTTAACTACGAGATACCTCAGTTTGGGCGCTTCGATCCGGCACTACTGGTGCAGGCTCGCAAGCGCATCGCGGCGGCCACCGAAACCTGGTCTGCGCTTGCCGGGGGCGATACCAACCGGCTGAAGCTGGCGATCGAACAATTTGGTCTGTTGACCGATTCAGTATTGAAATTGCATCCGGAGAGCGGAGATTTGGCGCGTGCACTGAATCGCGCGATAGAAACAACGGCGCGTTCTGGTGAACCGCCGCCGCCGTCTCTTGCCATGGAAGTGGCCACTGTCGTGCTTTATCTTGAGGCCGCCTACGAGGATCTGGATCCTACTGACTCCCACATGACTAAACGCACGGCCAGCCTTGCCCGGCGCCTTGAGCACGTCAATGCCGGCGGGCAGCCCGAGCCACTTGAGAAGTGGATGGAGGAGCTGTACCGCAGGGTCAGTGATCGACAAATCATGGGTAGCGTCGTTGGTGAGTTGAGAACGACGCTCGGCCAGATTGAACGGTCCCTGGACTTGTTTTTTCGCGATCCGCTGGACAAGGTACCGCTGCACGAAGTTCCCAGTCAACTGTCCCAGATGCGGGGAGTTTTCTCGGTTTTGGGACTGGATCAGGCTGCCCTGGCATCGTTGCGCTTGCGTTCCAGTGTCGAGCATTTCCTTGTCGATGACGCCGCTGTCGTCGATCACACAGATACTTTTGTAAGGATTGGCAATAGCCTGGGCGCTATCGGGTTTCTGATCGATATGTTGAGCTATCAACGCGAACTCGCCAAGAAGCTCTTTGTGTACGACGAAGAATTGGGTGAATTCAAACCTTTGATGGGGACCGGCAAGGCGCTGCTGCCGGAGGCAAAGGTCGCTACACCGTTGATCGCTGCGCTGTCGCCACAATTGCCACCGCCTTCTTTCGAATTGCCAGAAATCGACGGCGATGAGGACGAGGACGCAATTGACCTGAAGGACATCTTTCTCGAGGAAGCGAGTGATGTTTTGCAAGCTGGTTTACTGGCACTGAAGGAGCTGGCACAAAACCCTGCCGATATGGGGCAACTGACCTCGGTTCGAAGGGTTTTTCACATGCTCAAGGGCAGTTCACGGATGGTTGGGCTGAACGATTTCGGTGAAGCTGCCTGGTCGATGGAGCGCTTGCTCAATACCTGGCTGGCAGAGCAAAAGCCAGCCAGCACCGAGCTGCAGAGTCTTGCAGAGAAGGCGCTGCATGGATTTGAAAGTTGGGTCGAAGACATCGCAAGCAACACGGGTGCACCGTGGAGTGCGCAGGCGTTCCGTGCCGCCGCCGACGCACTGCGCTTGCATGGCGCGATTGTTCAGCTCGTATTGCCAGGTGAAGAAGTGGCGATTTCCACTGCACAAAGCCAGCCACCCCCCAATTTCGTATCGACCGAAATGGGCGAGTTCGGTTCGACAGAAGTGTTCGATGATGCCCCGGAACTGACCCCGAGTGGCGATGTTGGAGAGCCCTTATTGGAGTCAGTGCAAACAGAGCGCTCTGACCTCGAAAGCCCCGACTTTGGCGACATTTCTGCCACCGATCCATCAACTGTTGAGGTGACTTCCAGCGCGATGGAAGACCAGATCAAGGTGATTGGGACTCTGCGCATCGGCCTTCCTTTGTACAACGTTTACTTGAACGAAGCAGATGAGTGGTCCCGCCGCTTGCTGACCGAATTGAATGAATGGGCTTTGGAATTGCATCGACCCGTTTTTGACTCGACTGTTGGATTGGCTCATTCCTTGGCCGGCAGCTCCGCTACTGTGGGCTTTGTTGCCTTGTCAGGCATTGCCCGTGCTCTGGAACAGACTTTGCGACATGTGCAATTTCACGCGCCTGGCATTCCAGAGCACGTCAATGTGTTCATTGCCGCAGCGGAAGATATTCGCCGTCTGTTGCATCAATTTGCGGCCGGATTTTTGAAAGAATCTGATCAATCGCTGATCGAAGCACTCAAAGCCATTCTGGAAATTGAATTTCCGGCCAGCACCGGGGCTGATGCAGACAGTTTGTACAGTGAACAGTCGCTCGAGCCGGAATATCCCATGGAGTCGGGTTTTGAGCAGCTTCCCGGTGCTACTGCGGGAGTTGCGCTCACCGATGACGAAGAGGAAGACATTGATTTAGTTGATGCACTGGACGTTGACCTGTTTGCCATTTTTGAAGAAGAAACGCTTGAGATGCTGCCGCAGTTGGGCGGCGCATTGCGGCAATGGACGGCGCGACCCGAAAATCTGGGGGCCCGCAATGAAGTGCTGCGTGTTTTGCACACGCTCAAGGGCAGCGCCCGTCTGGCCGGTGCCATGCGCCTTGGAGAGATGTCGCACCGCATGGAGTCAGCCATCGAGCAGTTGGGGATGGAGATATTTCAGCCGCATCAACTGGACTCTTTGTTAACGCGTTTTGATCGAATTCAGGCCGAGCTTGATCGGCTTCGAAGCGACCCGGAAGTGGCGCGCAGTCTGCCAGAAGTGCGGCCAATGGCGCAGGACACGGTTGCAGTTTCCGACGAGCTGCCGGCCACCGTCGAGCCGATTTCCATGCCGCTGAGAGTATCGCCAATTTTCACTCCGCTGGCGCCGCTGAGACAGTTGCCCAACCAGACCGTGCGAGTGCGCTCCCAGTTGCTTGACCACATGGTCAATCAGGCGGGGGAAGTCATGATCGCCCGTTCGCGCTTGGATGCGCGCTTGGGGCAGTTGCGTGGGTCGTTGGATGAATTGACTGGCAATCTGGACCGATTGAGAAATCAGTTGCGCGATATCGAGGTGCAGTCGGAGTCTCAGATGCAGTCCCGCCTGGCGCAGACCAAAGACTCGGCACAGGGTTTTGATCCACTCGAGTTTGACCGCTTCACCCGGGTGCAGGAGCTCACCCGCATGATGGCCGAGTCGGTGCATGACGTGGCGACCGTGCAGCGCAATTTGCAACGCACGGTTGAGGGCGCCGAAGATGATTTGATTTCACAGGGGCGTCAGGCCCGCGAGTTGCAGCGTGACCTGCTGCGTACCCGGATGGTTGAGTTTGAAGGCATCTCGGAGCGTTTGTACAGTGTTGTCCGGCAGGCCTCGAAGGACGCCAACAAACAAGTCAAACTTGACATCCAGGGTGGTTCATTGGATATGGATCGCGGGGTGCTGGATCGCCTGACGCCAGCCTTTGAGCATTTGCTGCGCAACGCTGTGGCACATGGGATCGAGGACCCTGAGCAGCGTGTTGCCGCTGGAAAGCCTGTCACCGGAACAATCACTATCCATCTTTATCAGCAGAGCAACGATGTGACGGTTGAGTTCGGGGACGACGGTGCGGGTCTGGACCTTGATCGCATTCGCGGTCAGGCGCGTTCGGACGGTATGAGTTCAGAAGGTACTGCACTCACCGATGCACAGGCGATCAGCCTGATTTTCATGCCGGGATTTTCTACCGCGTCGAGTATTACCGAGCTTGCCGGACGTGGCATCGGTCTGGATGTGGTGCGGGCCGAGGTCAATGCGTTGGGCGGTCGAATTGAAACTTCGACTGAGCGCGGACAAGGGACCCGGTTCAAATTAATACTGCCGCTCACTACCGCGGTAACGCAAGTGGTCATGCTGCGTATTGGCGCGCAGGTGTTTGGTGTACCGGCAACTCTGATCGAGATGGTGCGTCGAGTACCGGTCGCTGACCTGGAGCGTGCATACCAGGATGACGTGTTTGACTTCAACGGCGAGAAGGTTCCATTCTTCTGGGCCGGAGCCTTGCTGCAGGCATCGGCCCAAAGTAGCGAGAAGCGGACCAAGACGCTGGTTGTAACGATTTTCCGCAGCGCCGGACAAAGACTGGCGGCGCACGTTGATGAGGTGCTTGGCAACCAGGAAGTAGTGGTTAAAAACCTCGGACCGCAACTGTCCCTCCTGCCGGGTTTGGTTGGCATGTCGGTGCTGGCATCGGGCACGGTGGTGCTGATTTACAACCCGGTGGCATTGGCCTCCGTTTATGGCGAACAGGCGCGTCTTCTCAAGTTCAATGCAGACCAGGCTGGGCGCCTGTCGACTTCGCTGCTGACCAGTGTCAGCCAGACGCCCCTGATACTGGTGGTGGATGACTCGATCACCGTGCGCCGTGTTACCCAGCGCCTGCTCAAGCGCGAAGGGTTTCGGGTCGCGTTGGCGGCAGACGGCTTGCAGGCACTGGAGCGATTGCGCGAAGAAAAGCCCGCTGTGGTTTTGTCCGATATCGAAATGCCGCGCATGGATGGCTTTGATCTAACCCGAAACATCAGGGGCGACGCCAAATTGCGCGACCTTCCCATC